>JBBPIK010000049.1:0-17744 GCA_038040415.1 Actinomycetota bacterium | reverse complement strand
GTCGGAGATCGCGGGCAACCAGATGCTGCCGTCATTTGCCTCCGCCTCGGTGGAGTCGACGCTCACTCGCGTCGTCTTGCCCCGCTTTCGGTCGTGGACGAAGACATCGAAGCGATGGTTTCGGTCGCCCGGGACCAGGTTCGAGGCCAAAGACGAGAAGGCGACGAAACGCCCGTTGGCGGAGATCGAGGGAAAGACGCTGTCGTCATTTCCCTCCACCCCGGCGGAGCCGACGCTCACCCGCGTCGTCTCGCCGCGCACTCGGTCGCGGACGAAGATGTCATATCTGAAGTTTCGGTCGTCTTCGACCAGGCTCGGGGCGTTGTCGGAAAAGGCGACGAAGCGCCCGGTGGCGGAGATCGAGATCGGTAAGTTCGAGGAGGCCCCCGATGTGGGGTTCCCGCTCGCCCCGGCGGAGTTGACGCTGACCTGCGTCGTCGTCACCGCCACCCCCGCCGAGGCTGGGACGGCGGCGAGCGCCAAGGCCGAGGCCATGAGCGCAAGAAACAGGTACTTGGACCGCCTCATTGTGTCGTTCCCTCCCTGCCCTCCTGGTGGAGGATGCAAGGCGAGCATACGCCCGCGTGGGTAGCGGCGTCGAGGGTGGCGAGGTTTCGGGTAATCGGATTAGAGCCAGCCGACGAGCCGGACCGGCTCCGGGCGCTGCTCGGCGCGGTCGAGCGCCATGGACAAGGCGATGATGGCGTCGCGCTTGGCGCTGTGTTCGCTCTGGTCATCCCCCAGCCGCGGCGGGAGTGGCGGGCGATGGCGGCGGCGGCTATTGACTGCGTGAAAGCGGCAGTTCCAGTGCCCGCGGATCCGCTTACCGCTCCACACCCCGAGCGGTGGGGCCAGGAGCTATTGCATTACGACGTCTCAAAGTGCCAGGGCTTCAACCGGACGAGCACTCGGCTGGGAGCCCCACGCTGCTCCTTATCGCGTGAAGCGGAAGTGCCGCTTTGCCTGGAAGGCAGCACCGCCCGGCTGACGAGATCAGCTGGGCTCCTCGCGTTCCGCGTCATCGCAGGTGTGACGACCTGCCATCTCCGTGGCGGCGTCCCCGGTTGGCACGACGGTCGGGCCCCCCGGTTCGCTGATCCCTGTGGCGGGTTCCGGCCGATCCGGCCACGGCTTGGCACTCTGTTCAGACGCCCAGTGTTCGATCGCGGAAAGTTCGCGTTCGACGCCGTCAAGGAGCCCAGCCATGTCGGTCGCTACGTACATCTCGTTTGCGTCGGCATCGCCTCCGTAAGCGGTGGGAAACTTCCCTAGCCGCGCGCGCTCGAGGGCATGGTCCAAGAAGGAGGCGCTGCCGATTCTCCGGAAGTACTCCTCGCTGTCGACGCCTGGGTGAAGGATGCTTCCCGACGCGAGCTTGCCGCGATCCGTAACGACCGTCAGTTCGTGAATCTGGTCTCTGACTCTGACGAGACGTCGGTAAAGCTCATCCCAGCGCGCGGCCTGCAGGTCCTCCTCGGCGTTGAGATGCAGATCGGCGAGGTTGGTAAGGGTTATGCGTGACATGCGGGCAGCCGTGACTGCGCCGCTTTGGAAGCTGCTTTCGGAGAGGAGAAATCCACGATCGGCTCCGATGTCATCAAGGACGCCTTTCAATACGAGCACCTGCGACTTGTCGACGGCCTCCTTCCAAAGTTTGCATTCGACAACCCAGAGTTGTTGAACGCCGAAGGCCGTAAAGCGGACGGCGACATCGACATCGTGCGATGACCGAGCCCCCTTGATGGACTCCTCAACGACGGCGTCCATCCCGAGCGATCGAAAGAAGGACCCCGCTTCTTCTTGATACTCGCGCCAATCCACGATCACGGCGAGCCTAGCCCGACTGCTGAACGACCGCATTGACGAGAAGCGACTATTTGGCTGTTCGCGCGAAGCGATAGCGAGCCAGGCTAGTCGACGGCGTCATGGCAAGCTCCTACGCTCGCTCGATGCCGTCAACCATGCCCAAATGTCTGCAGGTCGAACATCCGGAGGCCGGGACGGAAGCAGACGAAGCGACCACGGCGATGGCGCCTGACAACGCATTTCGGAATGAGCGATCGCCTCATGGGTAAGGGCCAGCGCGAACGAGAGAAGCGGCGTCGAGCGGCCGAAGCTGCCGCACACGCCGAGGCGGCGTTGGCTCCACCAGACGCCCTGAGCGCGCTCCTGGAGGTTGATACCGTTGACGCCCTCGCTGTTCTCGCTGATCGCCACCCAGAGGTCTTGGGCGACGAGGTCCGATCCTGGGTTGAGGGGATGAGCCAGTTCGAGGGCAACGAGCCGCTCTTCGCTTCCCTGCTGAGTCTACTGACCGCAGGGGTCGACGAGCGCGAGGCGGCATTCGCGCGCTTCGCCGAGGCGCGCACGGCGGCGGAAACAGCGGCCACCGAGCTGGCGGGACCGACCGTAGAGATCGAAAAGCGGATGACTGCCGGCGATTACGACGGTGCGCTCACTTTGATCGATGAGGCGCTGGCGAAGGCTCAGGCGGCCGGTCTCAGTGCGGCCATCGGCTTCATGCGCATGAGCAGAGGCAAGGCGTTATTCAGCACTCCGTCCGGTGATCGCCAGACAAACATCGAGGAAGCGATCGAGGAGTTCGCTGCGGCCCGTCCACTGGTCATCAACGGCTGGCAGGCCGCCGATTGCCTCTCCCACGCCGGCGTCGCCTATCTCGAGCGGACGCACGGAGACCCGACGCAGAACATCGAGCAGGCCATCGAGCTTTTCACCGAGGCCTTGGACGAACCCGGGCTCTCAGGTAACCGCCAGCTGGACTCCACAGTTGAGAACAATCTCGCCGGCGCCATGCTGCGGCGCCAGTACGAGGATCGTCTGGAGAACCTGCTTGAGGCGGAGCGCCTGTGTAACTCGGCTCTCTCGTTTCGCTCACCGGATCGGGATCCGATCGATTGGGCTCATACGCAGGTCACGCTTGCCGACACTTTGTTCGAGCTCTCGCGTCTCGGACAGCGCCAGCTGGAAGAGGCGCTTGACGCTTACCGCGCAGTTGTCGGCCAAGAATCCCTAATCGATAGGAAGTGGCTGGTCGGGGCGGCGCACTGGGGTCTAGGCAGATGCCTACGAATCAGCGCCGTAGGCACCCCTGAGGAGCAGGCGGACCGCCGGCTCGCCGGTGATGGTGGCGAGCCTAACCGCGGGCTCCTCATTGAGGCGCGCCAGCATCTTGAGCGAGCGTACTCCCTAATCGAGCCAGCGCCGGATCCGCTCTTTGGCGCACGAGTAACCAGCGAGTACGCCACCGCCCTGAGCCTGCTCAAAGACGAAGACGCGATTGCGCTGGCGCGCGAGGCCCTGGCAGGGCTACAACCGACGACGGCACCAAGCGACTGCGTCGACGCCGGCCACCGGCTCGGTTACCTGCTGGCCGAGCGTGAGGAGTGGGAGGAATCGGCAGCAGCCTTCACGGACGCCGTCGAGGCCGCCGAGCTTGTCTTCCATGCCCGCCTCGATACGCCGTTTCGTCGCAGCGATGCCGCCCGCCACGGGCAGCTGTTCCGCTGGGCCGCGTTTCCGATGGCCATGGCCGGCGAAATGCGAGCGGCGGCGCTAACGCTCGAGCGCGGACGTACGCGCGAGCTGCGCCGTCGCCTCGGCTTGGAGCGGGGCCAAGCCGAGCAACTCGACCACCTCCCAGCGGACCTCGCCGACCGCTATCGCAGAGAAGCTGCGAGTCTGATCGGGGCTTCCTACAACGATGAGAGTGATCCGGGGCGGGTGATGCAGGAGGTCCTCGAGGAGATTCGCCGCCAACCGGGCTTCGAGTCGTTCGGCTCGAGCGCCGAAGTCGGCGATCTCCTCGCTGCGATTGAGGACGGTTGGCCGGTCGTCTACGTCAATCCGACGCCCTACGGAACGCTCATTCTGGCGTTGTCACGCTCGGCCGAGGGCGAGCTGAGGGAAACGGGTGTGGTCCTGAGGTCGCCGAATGCCCTCGAAGTCTTCTTACGTCTGATGGCTGGCGATGCCATTGAGTATCCCGACGATGAGGATCGGGAGATTCGTTCGTATTTCGCTGCAGTGATGGGTTTGGAGGACCCGGAGCGAGATCCCTGCCCCGAGTTCGACGAGGCCCTGCCCTGGCTCGGCGAGCACGTTATGAAAGAGGTGGCCGAGCTGCTGAACCGTCTCGGCGCTCGCGGGGTGACGCTTGTGCCGTGCGGACCGATCGCCACCGCGCCACTTGCCGCGTGCCCGTGGCGGTCGGCGAACCGCCCGGAGTGCCTGCTCGACCGCTACGAGGTCCGCCATGCCCCGTCGGCGGTCGCGGCCGGGGTGACCCTTGAGCGCGCCCGCGCACGCTCGGCGTGCGAGGTCTCGCTTGTCGCCCTGGCCGACCCGACGCAGGATCTAGACGCGGCGGTTCCGGAGGTTGAGGAAATCTTGAGGCAGCTCCCGGAGGGAGCCACAACCACGGTTGCTGTCAAGGCCGACGCGACGCAGGCTGTCCTGCGCCGCTGGGCGGCCGACGCAACCTTCTTACATCTGGCCTGCCACGGCGCCACGAGCCTGCTCGAGGCTGGGGATGCTGCCCTGCTCTTGGCCGACGGCCCTCTGACTCTGGATGAACTTACCGGGTTGGCTCCGATCTCCGCCCGCGTCGCCGTGGTCTCGGCCTGTCAGACCGGAGTTACTAGCCTCGTTAATGAGGCCGACGAGGGCCTATCGATCGCTTCCGGCCTGGTCGGAATCGGCGCCGCATGCGCGATCGCCAGCCTGTGGCCTGTTGATGACCTGGCCACAGCACTACTGATGTCGCGCCTTTACCACGTCATCGTCCGCGAGGACCGACGTCCACCCGAGGCGCTGCGGACCGCCCAGGCCTGGCTGCGCCAGTTGTCGCGCGAGGATCTCGACGAGTTCCTCGATCGACACCCTGCGATTCGGGCCGAGTTCCTGCGCCGCGGTGGCGGGACGGCTGGCCAGCCTCAAAGCGCTGCTCCAGAGGATCGGCCGTACGCACATCCGTACTTCTGGGCCGGCTTCGTCGCAGTCGGCGCCTGAGTGTTGCGCTGTCGTGGGCGTCGATCCGTCGCGCCAGTGCTAGCGGCCGCCCTTCTTCGGCGGTACCGGGCGCGGCGGTCGTTGTGCAGGCCCAGGCCTCGGCCGCGGCGGCGGAGTTTCGCGCTTGCCTGGCTTCGGCGGGATGGTGTCCCGAGATGTCCGTCACGGCGGCAAGGACTGTCGGCCACCGCCTCTTCGCGCTGCTCCTTCCGCGTGAAAGCGGGAGTTCGCGGCGGACTCGCGGGAAATTGCATTAACGCATCCCCTAGTGCCAGGGCTCCCACGAGTAGCGTTTGACGAAGCCGAAACGGGGCGCATGAGCCGCCAGCCACGTGTAGGCGGAGGACGGTCCCAGGTCGAGCTCGGTCGCGCAGCGATGAAGCGATTGACCCGGGGGCGCGACCCAGCGGGGATCGGGGTGCTGTGCGAAGAGCCGCGCCTGCTCGGCATCGGAGCGGTAGGCGGAGTTGATCGCCAGCCAGACCCCGGCGCGCCGCGCCGCCCCGGCGAGCCGGTCGAAGGCGAGCGCGACGTCGGGCCGCATCGGCTTGCCCTGCCGGTAGGCGAGTGGCCCCGAGTAGCCGCCGCCGCTGGCCGAGGTCGGCATGCCGCCGACTGACGGCGAGGATGGAGGGGACGCCGCGGCCTCGGCGCTGGCCTCGATCCGGATCGCGCCGCTCGCGGACCCCTGATCGCCGGCAGACCTCCCCCGCTGTCCGGGCAACTGGGCGGTGTCGATCGAGCCGGCGAGCGCGGCGCGAACGCGGAGAGGCGCAAAGGAGGCGGTGTCGGGAAACGAGACGCGCAGCCGGTCGGGATCGACGCCGTTCCGGCCGGCCGCCTCGCGCGCCGCCTCGGCCGCCCGCGCCAGATACTCGCGCCGGTCCAGGTGGCGCGGGTTCGGCGTCCCGCTGGACAAAAGCGGCGCCATGAACAGCCGCGGGAAGTCGTCTCGGAGCGAGCGCGCCGCAGAGAGCGCGGCCAGATCAGCCGTCCGCTGCACTCGCGCCGTTGCGGTCAGCGCGCCCCCGAGCGCCGCGAGCAGCGCCGCTGCGAAGAGGATCGCGAAGGCCGCGCCCAGCACCATCAGCAGGGCCTGGCCCCGCTCGGCGGCTGGCGGGCCGCCAGGCCCGAGCAGGCCGCGGGCCAGCCGGCTGACCCGCCTGGCGACGGCGCCGCCAACCTCCAGGCCGGCCATGGCGCGGCGGGAGGCGACGCGGCCGAGCGGTCGCGCGGCGACCCGCGCCGGCAAACGATGCTCGCGCAGCTCCGCCACCGCCAGCGCCGCCAGCGCCCGGTCGGCTGGAAGGTCGGCCCGAAGCAGCCCCGCTCGCGGGCGTAGGTCACGCTGCCCGACGGCCAGCGGCCACAGCCGCGCGGGCAGGTGCACGATTGCCAACCTGGCCGCCGACATCGCCTCCAACACCCGCGACATGTCTCCCAGCGCCTCCTCGGTCGCCGGAAGCCCAAGCCAGCAGAGCCTGCCGCGTGCGGCAACCCGCGCGAAGCGCGGGTCGCTGCGTTCGAAGCCGGCCTCGCGAAGCTCCTCCTCGAGCTCGCGGGCCGGTGCAGACGCGAGCATGGTCGGGCCCCGCCCGCGCTCGACTCCAAGCTCGGCGAGAAGCACTCCCGACGCCGCGCCTGACGGCTCCCCGGCCGCCACCACGACGCCGACCGCCGCCGCGACGGCCAGACCGCCCCGCGCCTCGCCGAGGTCGGTGGCGAGCATCAGAGACGCACCGCGTTGAGGGCGGACTGGGTTGCCGGCCTCGGCTGGAAGCTCCCCTGCGCTCATCCGTTTGCGGGCCTCCGCACCCAGGCCGATGAGCTGACCTCGAGGCGGCGCGCGAGCCCCGCCAGCGGCGACGGTGGCCGCAGCCGCACGGTCAGCCGCCCGCCGTCGATCTCGACGCCCACCCGCGGCCGCGCCCAGCCGGGCAGCGCTTCGCGAACCGCGGGGCTGGCCGGCCGTCCCGTCGCGAGCGCCATCGCCCCGGCCTCGGCGGCGCCGTCGGCGAGCGTCAACGAGTAGCCGGCGGCGAGCAGCTGAAAAGCGATCAGGCCGGCGAGCAGGAGCGCCGGGATACCCGCCAGCACCTCGATCGAGGCCTGACCGCGCTCACCGTCCACCGCCGTCCCCCACCCCAAGCCCCGCCCGAGCGGTCACCGGAACGCGCGGCAGCCCTGGCACGAGCGACGGTGCCCGGACCTGTACCCGGACCCCGTTCCGGTTGCTGACCTTGGCGTCCCTTCGCAGCGGCTCGGGCAGCGAGGCTCGAGCGGCGCGCTCGGCGTTTCCGCCCACGTAAGCCGCGCGGGCCCCGGCCCGAGCGGCGACGCCGGAGCTCCACAGCGCGTAACCGGCGATGGCGAGCTGGGCGGCCAGCAGGGTGACGAGGACCAGCGCGGGGATCGCCGCGATCAGCTCGACCGACGCCTGACCTCTGTCTCCACCTCGCCGCGCGATACGGCGAACCTAGGTCGGCCGATAGCGCGGGTGACGCGCTAGGTGTGGCGAGTCACGCTCGAGCTGGCGCCAAGGTGCAGACGCCCCGGACCTGGCCGGCCTCCCTTACGGCGACTATGCCGACCTGGCTTACGCCCCTAGCTGGCAGCCGATACCCCAGCCGTGACGATCCGAGAGGTGACCGGGGCCAGGCCCCAGTCCTAATACGCCCGCGAGCGGGTCCAGACGCCGATGATCGCCAGCACCGCGCAGGCGAGCAGGGTCACCCAGAGCACCGCCCCGAAGCCCCCGCCACCCAAGAGCTCGTCGGCGCCGGCGACCATCAGGACGAGCACGCCCACCGAGCCGAGCAGGACCGCCCGCTGATCGTCGGGGAGGGTGTCGTAGGTGAGCCGGTTCTCGCGATAGATCTGACGGGCTGCGAATCCGAGCGTGGCAAGGAAGGCGATCATGAGCACGGTGATCGCGGCCTCCGCGGCCTGGCCGCCACCCGGCAGAAAGGCCACCAGGACGGCGATCAAGGCGATGATCGCGATGTTTCGGGCATTCCGCATCCGAGCGATCTTACGCCGCGAATGACCCGAGCAGCCGCCGGTTGATGCCTACTTCTGCGTCATGACGATGATCCCGAACGTCACCGCCGCCCCGGCGGCAGCGAGCGCCACGATCGCCAGCACACCGAACGAGGCCGCGGCGGCCGGACGCCCGTCCCGGCTCAGCTCCGCGAAACGCGCCGCCCCGAGGATTGCCAGCGAGAAGACCAACGTCACCCCCACTCCGGCTACGAAGGCGGCCGCCACCGTCTTCAGCAGCGCTTCGGTGTCGACAACGGTCGCCAGCATCTACGCGACCTCAGGGCGCCGGCGCCGGTGAACTCTGCCGGATCCGGCGCGTGAGCGCGGCCGCGACCAGCGCCAGACCGATCGCGGTGACGATCACCGGCCCCAACGACCCCGTCCCGAAGACCCGCGTTGCACCGTAGGCGAGGGCCCCGATTCCCGCCGCCGCGGGCAGTGTCAGGAGCCAGGCGACGACGATGTTGCCCGCCACCCCCCAGCGAACCGCCGACAGCCGCTTGCCGGCCCCGGCACCCATCACCCCGCCGGAGATCACCTGCGTGGTCGACAGCGGAAAGCCGTAGTGGGTGGACGCGAGGATGACCGCCGCACCGGCCCCCTGAGCGGAAAAGCCTTGAGCCGGGTCCATCTTGATGATTCGCCCCCCCATGGTGCGAATGATCCGCCAGCCGCCCGAGTAGGTCCCGAGCGCGATCGCGGTCGCCGCCGAGATGATCACCCAGGTCGGCGGGTCGGCGTCGGCCGACAGGTTGCCGTTGGCGATCAGGGCGAGGGTGATGACGCCCATCGTCTTCTGCGCGTCGTTGGTTCCGTGAGCGAGGGCCAGCAGCCCCCCGGAGACGACCTGGCCGAGCCTGTAGCCGCGCGCCACCGGGCCCGGGCGCAGCCGCCCCACCGTCCGATAGCAGACCACGATCGCGATCCCGCCGACGACGAAGGCGAGGACGGGCGCCACCACCGCCGGGACCAGCACCTTGCCGAGCACCCCATCGCCCAGCACCGCGTCGGCGCCCGCGGCCACGAAGGCGGCGCCCACCACCCCGCCGATCAGGGCGTGCGAGGAGCTCGACGGAAGCCCGTAGTACCAGGTGATCAGGTTCCAGGAGATCGCCCCGATCAGCCCGGCGAACACGACGGTCGGGGTGATCGCATCGCTGGCGACCACGTCCTGGGCGATCGTCGCGGCAACGGCGATCGAGAGGAAGGCGCCGGCGAAGTTCAGCACCGACGCGTAGGCGACCGCCAGCCGTGGCGGCATCGCTCGGGTGGAGATCGATGTGGCCACCACGTTCGCCGTGTCGTGGAAGCCGTTCGTGTAGTCGAAAGCGAGCGCCGTCCCGACGACGATCACCAGGATGACGTCGTTGTCCATCCCTGTTACCGGCCGGCCGCGAGCGAATCGCCGGTCATGAGTTCTTGATGACGATGCCTTCGAGGATGTGAGCGGCGGTCTCGGTCGCGTCGATGGCGCGCTCGAGCACCGTGAAGATGTCCTTCCAGCGGATCACCACCATCGGGTCCGGGCTGGACGAGAACAGCGCAGCGACCGCATCGCGGTAGAGCCGGTCGCCCTCGTTCTCCAGCCGGTGAATCTCGATCCAGTAGCGCTCGAGGTCCTTGAAGTTGCGCAACCCCGCGAGGGCTCCGGCAAGCTGCTCGCAGGCATTCACCAGCACGTCCACCATCCCCTGCGCCTGTTCCATGGGCGCCTCGATCTTGTAGAGGCCCAGGAAGTCCGCCGTCTCCTCGGTGAAGTCGACGATGTCGTCCACCTGGGTCGCGAGCGCGTAGATGTCCTCGCCGTCGATCGGGGTCACGAAGGTCGTGTTGACCCGCTGGACGATGTCGTGCGTGATCCGGTCCCCCTCCTGCTCGGCGAGCAGGATCTCCCGAGCCAGGCCGCTCTCGTCGGGCCACCTGTGGAGCATCTGCTGGAGCATCCGAGCGGCCCGCAGGGTGTTCTGGCCCGCCTCGTTGAAGAGGTCGAAGAAGGCCCGGTCCCGGGGAACGAGGCTGGGAAGCGGCACCGCTCGGAAGCTACCAATCCCCGAGGACATCGGCGACCCGTTCCGCGGCCTTCCCGTCCCATAGACGAGGGCGCGCCGGCTCCTCGGCTTCGCCTGCGGGGCCGGCGCGGTTTGCTGCGGGACGGTCTCGCAGCAAGTCCGGTATCTCGGAGATACGGGCCGGGTCGAGGCCGAGCAGCGTGTTGGTTCCGGCCCGGATCGTCACCGGTCGCTCGGTGTTGTCGCGGAGGGTGAAGCAGGGAATCCCCAGGTACGTCGTCTCCTCCTGGATCCCCCCGGAGTCGGTGAGCACAGCGCCCGCCTGGAACTCGAGCGAGAGGAAGTCGAGGTAGCCGACCGGATCGGTCATGGTGACTCCCGGGTAGGAGGCGCCGTCCAGCATCTTCCGGGTCCGGGGGTGAACGGGGAACACCACCGGCAGCTCGCGCCCCACCTCCGAGAGCCGCTTCATCGCCTCGGCGAGCAGCGGACCGTCCACCAGGGCGGGCCGGTGCAGCGTCACCAGCAGGTAGCTCCCGGGCTCGACGCCAAGGGCCGCTGCCGCGCGGCGCTCGCGGATCCGGTCGGTGAGCGCCACCAGCGTGTCGATCATCGTGTTGCCGACGAACTTGAGCCGCGACTCCTCGACTCCCTCCGCGCGCAGGTTCTCCACCGCCTCGTCGCAATGCAAAAAGCACAGCGAGGCGATCAAGTCGGCGCCGATGCGGTTCGTCTCCTCTGGCATCGCCCGGTCGAAGCTGCGCAGGCCGGATTCCAGATGGGCGACGGGGATTCCCAGCTTCGCGGCGCAGAGCGCCGCCCCGAGGGTGGAGTTGACGTCCCCGGGCACGATCACCAGGTCGGGACGCTCCGCCCGCAGCACCGGCTCGAGCCGTTCCAGCACTCGCGCGATCTGCTCGGCGTGGCTTCCCGATCCGACCCCCAGTAGGTGGTCGGGCTCGGGCACCCCGAGCTCCTCGAGGAAGATCTCGGACATCAGCCGGTCGTAGTGCTGGCCGGTGTGGACGATCGCCGCGGGCCACTCGGGAAAGCGCTCGCGCAGCGTTCCGATCACCGGCGCCATCTTGACCAGGTTCGGCCGCGTGCCGACTACGTGGACCAGGCGCATGGGGCCGCGAAGCGTAGTGGCGGTGGCTCGCTGCTAGTCGCCGCTGGCCAGCCCGTCGATGCGCTTCGCGAGCTCGAAGTCGTTCGCCGTCAGCCCTCCGGCGGAGTGCGTTGTGATCGACACGCCCACCTTGTTCCACGACACGGTCAGGTCCGGATGGTGCCCCATCGCCTCGGCCGGCTCGACCAGCTTGCCGACGAACTCGACCGAGCCGACGAAGTCGGCCAGCTCGAACGTCTTGGCGATTGTCGCGCCGTGCCGCTCCCAGCCGCCGAGCTCGGCGAGGCGGGAGTCGATCTCGCTGTCGGAGAGCAGCTCCACGGCGCCCAGCTTAGTGTGTCGAGGCATGCGCATCGCCAGCCTCGTCCCCTCGGCGACCGAGGCGCTGTTCGCGCTCGGCCTCGGCGACCAGGTGGTGGCCGTCACGCACGAGTGCGACCATCCGCCGGAGGTCCTGCGGCTGCCGCGCCTGACGCGCAGCCTGATCCCGGCGGGGCTGGAGCCGGGGGAGGTCGACGCCCGCGTCCGCGAGCTGACTGGGCGGGGCGAAGCCCTGTATGAGCTCGACGAGCCTGCGCTAGGCCATCTGGCGCCCGACCTGATCGTCACCCAGGCCCTGTGCGCGGTCTGCGCGGTCTCCTATGACGACGTGCTCGCGGTGGCGGGGCGGCTGGACTCTCGCCCAGAGGTGATCTCGCTCGACCCGAGAACCCTGGGGGAGGTGCTCGACGACCTCGTCCGGCTCGGGGAAGCGACGGGTGCGCGGGAGAACGGGAAGGTGCTCGTGGCCGAGCTTCAGGGGCGGCTGGATCGCGTTCGGAACGCGGTCGCCGGGGCGCGGCGCCCGGGTGTGGTCGCGCTCGAGTGGCTCGATCCACCGTATGTCGGCGGCCACTGGGTACCGGAGATGATCGCGCTGGCCGGAGGGCGAAGCGTGGCCGGCGAGCCCGGCCGGGACTCCCGCACGGCGACCTGGGCGGAGCTCGAAGCCGCCCAGCCCCAGGTGGTGGTGGTCATGCCGTGCGGCCTCTACGCGGAGGAGGCCGCCCAGCAGGCGCTGGCGCGCCGCGAGCGGCTCGAGCCCCTGGGCGCGGAGCGCATCTACGCCGTGGATGCCGCCTCCTCATTCTCCCGCCCCGGTCCCCGCCTGGTCGAGGGCGCCGAGCTGCTCGCGCACCTGCTGCACCCGGATCGCGTTTCCCCACCCGGTGGGCTGGACTGGCGGGAGTTGACCCCCCAGGCGCGGGCCGGCGCGGGCCGCTGATCCTAGGCGGCGCTGGCGGCCGCCAGCGCGCCAGCGACGCTGACGGCACCGATCGCCACCATCCCCAGCACTTCGAGCGGGAGCGGACGAGAGGCGCGACGTTCGGCAGACGTGATCAGGAGCGCGGCAAGCCCACCGCCGATCAGGCCGCCGAGATGGCCGCCGACGCTTATTCCCGGGAAGCCGAACGTGAACACCACGTTGAGGATCACGTAGAAGCCGATCTGCGAGGCAAGCTGCTCCAGCCCCCGATGCCGGGCGACGATGAAGGCCGCGGACATGAGGCCGAAGATCGCGCCGGACGCGCCCACCGTGGTCTCGTTCGGGTCCAGGAGCAGCGCCCCGAACGAGCCGGCCAGCAACGAAACGAAATAGACGCCCAGGAACCGAGGCGTGCCGATCCCGGGCTCGAGCAGCCTGCCGAGGATGAAGAGGGCGAACATGTTGATTGCGATGTGCAGGAATCCGGCGTGCAGGAACCCGGAGGTGACGATTCTCCACACCTCGCCGTCGGCGACGTCGGGGCCGTTCAGGCCCGCGTCGCTGATCACCGGGCCGCCAGCCCGAAACGAGGCGGCGCCGCCGCCCGCCAGCTCGACCAGGAAGGCGGCTACGTTGATGGCGATCAGCGCGTAGGTGGCCGGCGCCGCCCCTGCTCGAAGGCCGCCGCCCACCCGCCGCACCTGAGTGCGCTCCCGAGCGCACTCCGGACAGCGCATGCCCACCGAGGTGACCGTCATGCAATCGGGGCAGATGGGCCGCCCGCAGTTGGAGCAGGCGACGTTCGTCTCCCGGCTCGAATGGCGATAGCAGACGGCCATGGCGGCGGAATCTACTGGCCGCGCACCTCGCGCCAAGTCGGCTCTACTCACCTACGCGCTTGCTCCAAGCGTGGATCGGTACGTCCGCCCGCAACAAGATAGTTGGAGTGGACCAGTCTCCCTCTGAAGGAGGATCCCGGATGCAAGCATCAAGCCCCGCCAAGCTGTACGCAACCCTGGTGGGCGCCGCCTTGACGATCGCCGGCATCATCGGCTTCTTCTACAGCGCCAGCTTCGGCTCGCCGGGGGCCGTCGAAGACGAGTTCGGCATCCTGGCGATCAACGGCTGGCACAACGTCGTCCACCTGGCCACCGGCTTGCTCGGCCTGGCGGCCGCAGGGTATGCCGCCCGGGAGTACGCGCTGGGACTCGGCGTGTTGTATCTCGTGGTCGCGATCTGGGGATTCGTCATCGGCAGCGGCGAGGAGATCCTGAGCATCGTCCCCGTGAACACGGAAGACAGCATCCTGCACCTGGTCCTCGGCCTCACCGGCCTCGCGGCGGGAACAGCGACCGAATAACTCCGCCGGAAGCCTCGCCTGCGGCTACGTTTCCGGCGGGCGAGGGCCCCCACCTGACCCGGCAGGTCCACACGTTGCAGCGAGCGGGATGCGAGCGGCACGGGAAGCGAGGCCGTCGCCGGCGACATGGAGGTCGCTGGCAGGCCGAGCCGCGGCGACTTCGTCGCTAGCCCGGGCGACGCTTAACGCACTTGTTTCAGGACGTTCTCCGCCGTGGCGCGGAGGCCGGTCGGCCGGCGGCGCGACCGCAGGCTGACGAGCACCAGCGCGCCGCCCGCGACGGTGCCGACGGCAACCGCGGCGACCGGCCGCACCCAGTTGCGCGGGTCCCGGAGCGCCTGGAGCTCGCCCTCCGAGAGCTCCTCGGCCCAGCTCGAGAGCTGGGCGGCGGCCTGCTCCGTGATCACGGTCAGGGTGCTCTCGACACGCCCGGCAAGGTCCTCGGGCGGCTCGATCGGGCGGAGCGCCTCACTGAGAAGCCCCTCCAGCTGAAGCTTTCCCCTCTCTTCGCTCATCTGCCCCGGCTCCGATGGCTGCCGGTCATGTCCCGCTCATCTCCTCTTCGAGCTGCCTGATGGCCCTGTGGATCAAGACCTTCGTCGCCCCGTCCGTGCGCCCCAGCGCTCGGGCGATCTCGCGGTTCGACATCCCCAGGGCGAAGCGCATGATCAGCGCCTCGCGGCGATCGTCCGATAGCCCCTCGAGCCTGTCCATGACCAAGCGGAGCTCCTCGCGTCCCTCGACGATCTGCTCGGTTCCATGGGGGTGCGAGGGTGGCTCGACCGCATCCAAGGCCGCCTCGGGGCGCCGGGCGCGGTCGCGGTGATAGTTCGAGGCGAGATTGTGGGCGATGCGGATCAGCCAGGGCCGAAGCGGGCGCCCGTTCGACTCGCGCCGCGCCCGCTCGAAGTGCCTGTACGCCTGCAGGAAGGCCTGCTCCGTGAGGTCCTCGGCGTCGTGGTGGTTGCCGACCCGGTAGAAGGCGTAGGAGTAGACGTCGCGCAGATGGCTGCGATAGAGCTCCTCGAAGGCCGCGTCCACCTCGGCCTTCGTGTCCGGCCCCGCGGTCTCGCTCTCCTCCTTCGCGGCGCTCACCCTTCAAGCGTAGTCCTCCATACCTCGATACCTATGCCGCACGACGGGTTCGCTCAGCGCGCCGCAATCCGGCCACCCACTCGCCCGGGTCGATGCGACCCCTGATCAGGGCGGAAAGCCCGTCCAGGCCCGGCGCTTCGATGTCCGCCCGGGCCATCGACTCCGCGAGCAGCGGCACCGAATCGAGCCCCTCGGACGCCTGACCGATCTGGCCCGGAATCTGGTCCGCCGTAACGCCGGCGCCGAGCAGCTCTCCAGCGCGGCGGTTGCGGCTCCCGGGCGCGATCACAGTTGCTGTCAGGTCCCCCACGCCGGCAAGCCCGGTGAACGTGTCGAGCCGCGCTCCGCTCGCCAGCGCATACTCGACGCACTCCCGCCAGATCGTCGCGGCGGCGATCCCCGCGGCATTGAGTCCGTGAGCCTCTGCCGCCGCCGCGCCGAGTGCGGCTGCGTTCTTGGCGACGCCCGCCATCTCGACCCCGACCACGTCATCGCTCCGCTCGCAGACAAGCCCCGCTCGATCGAAGACCTCGCCCAGCTGGGCGCGCAGGTCCTGGTCGCTCGAGCCAAGCACCAGCGCCGCCATCCCGGCGGCGGCCTCACGGGCGTGGGCCGGGCCGCCCAGCGAGGCAATCGAGCGGGAGCGGATCCGCTCGCTGACGTAGTCGCTCGGCAGCTGGCCCAGCGGCTGCACCAGGCCCTTGGTGAGCATCAGCACAGCGGCGCGCGAACCAATCCGATCTCCGAGCGAGCCAACCGCGGCCGGCAAGGCGGCGGACGGCACCGCCAGGCAGACGAGATCCACCCCGGCGAGCTCGATCTCGCCGGCGCGCTTCACCGCGACGGACTCGGGCAGCCTGACCCCGGGCAGGTACCGGGCGTTGAGGCGCTTGGCGGCAATCTCTTCGGCCTTCTCCTGCGTGCGGGTCCCAAGCTGGACCTCGAGCCCGCCCCGCGCCAGCAGCACGGCCATCGCGGTGCCCCAGCTGCCGGCCCCGATCACCGCCGCCTTGCGCAGCGGCGGCAGCCCACCGAGCCACTCCCACTGGAGCTCTACGTTCGGCCAGATCCGGGCGGTGACGGTGGCGGCGAGCGCCGGCGAGGGATGCTCCGTGCGCGGGAACGTCACCGGCCTGCCGACGCGCAGCCGCACCTTTCGCGGGAGAATCCGCCAGCCGCGCCGCACCTGCTCGCTCCCGTGCACGGCCACCGGGACGACCGCCGCACCGGTCTCCAGGGCCAGGCGACCGACGCCGCGCTTCGGCGTCCCCAGCGAGCCCGACCGGATCCGTGTCCCCTCGGGGAAGATGCAGACGGTGCCGCCCCGGTCCAGCACCAGCCGCGCGGTTTCCATCGCCGTCTCGTCCGACTGCCCGCGCCGGATCGGGAAGGCCCCGACCCGGGAGAGGATCCATCCCCGCCAGCGACTCTCGAACAGTTCGACCTTGGCCACGTACTGCATGGGGCGCCGCCACGGAAGCGTGGTGGCGATCACGAACGGATCGAGGAAGCTGCGGTGGTTGGAGGCGACGATCAAGCCGCCCTTGACGCCTCGCAGATGCTCGCGCCCGACCCGCGAGAAACGAAGCCAGATTCGGAACGCCGGCTGCAGGATCAGGCGGGCCAGCAGGTAGAGGGGCCAGTTGACGCCGCGCCGACGCGCATAGGCGTGGTAACGGTGGAAGCGCTCCTCGCTGATTACCGCGTCCGCGCGCGGCGGCGCGGATGTCCGCTGGGCCTGATCCACGTAGATGCCTACACGCGCCGGTGCGTGGCGTTACTGCTCCACACGGCCGGCGGCACGCGGTCGTGGCGTGCCGCAACGGCGCGTGCGTTACCAGGCCGCCTCCAGCAGGCGCTCGAGCTCTTCGCGGCCTGGCGGATCAGGGGTGTTCCGAAGCTCGGGGCGGGAGAGGATCGCGTCGAGCGCCCGCCTCAGCCGGCCCCGATCGGCGCCGAGGTCGCCCAGCCGTCGCGGGCCGCCGCCCAGGGTCTCGATTCGCTCCCGGATTCCGTCGGCGTCCGCTCCGAGCGCGCCGGCCAGCGACTCGATCGCGCCGGGAGCCCGGGGGCGCATCGCATCCATCGTCAGGGGCAGGAGCGTCGCGTTGGTCTCCGCGTGCGGCGTGGAGAGGACCCAGACGAGCGTCTGGCAGATGACGTGGTGCAGGGCGTAGCCGGCCGAGTCCAGCGCGTAGGCACAGAGCAGCGAGCCGAGGGCGAGCGCGGCCCGGTCTCGCTGCTCCGCGGGGCGGTCGAGCGAGGCGGCGAGCAGCTCGGCGCCGCGCAGCGCGACCAGCGTCGCCACCGGGTTGGCGAGCGGCGTGTAGAGGGTCTCGGCTCCGTGGGCGAGGGAGTTCATGGCGCTGGCCCGCAGGGGCGAGTCGTCGAGGGTGGTCATCTCGAAGGGGTCGGCGATCACCAGGGCGGGGCGAACGAGATGCCGCGCCGCGTGCTCGTGGCCGGCGGGCAGCCGGTGGACGGCGGTCATCTCGGCCCCCGAGAGCGTGGTCGGCAACGCGCAGACGCGCCCCCCGCGTACGGCGGCGATCGCCTTGGCGGCGTCGATCACCCTGCCGCCGCCAAGGGCCACCAGGGTGGGGTTGCGAACCGCGTCGATGATCGTGGCAGCCGCGTCGGGCACCGGGCCGCGCGGCACCTCGTGGACCGCGCTCGCCAGCTCGGCGAGCTCGAGCGGAGCGGCCCCGAGCGCGCGGGGGGTTGTCACCAGCTCGAAGCGCTCCCAGATCCCCTCGGCCAGGAGCTGAGGCGCCTCAGCGAGCCCTCCCTCCCGGAAGACGATCGTCCGCTCCCCGTCGCGCCAGGTGAAGTCGC
>JBBPIK010000128.1:0-4052 GCA_038040415.1 Actinomycetota bacterium | reverse complement strand
AACGCCCGCCCCTTCGGGTTCATTCACCGCTACGCGTGGGAGCCCTGGCACTACGAGACTGCACTAGCCATGATCTGACGGCGCCGCTCCCATGGAGACAGGGGTGGCGCTCGGCCCGGGTCCCGCGCGATGTCGCTGCCGCTTCTCACGGGCAAGAGGGGGCGCGCGGTCGGCCCGCGCCTCGCGCCCACGTCGCTTCTGGACTCGTCCGAAGCGGAAGCCGCTGGGTCAGGCCCGCCCGCTCAACCCCAGCAAAGCTGACAGAGCCTTCCTTTGCCTCGTGGTGAGGGTGTTCACCAGCTTTGTCTCTGGGATGCCGACCGAGACGAGCAGCCGGCGGCAGCGTGCCCTGCCCCACCACTTCTGACTCATGAGCAGCTCACTGATCGACATGCTCGCCGCATGCCAGGGGCACATGACCAGCACTTCCCCCACCGAGATCTCACCCCTGGCGATTTTCCGCTTCAGCTCAGCCCGTGCGAGCCTGACTTCGTTCGCGTGCTGAAGCGCCCGAATGTGTTGCGGCGCAGGGCTGACAGTCGCCGTGTTGGCCATAGACCCCCTATTCGATTAGACCCGCTCCTCGGGTCGCCGTGATGTTTGAGGTCGGACGCGACCCTGCGGCTCCATCCCCCACCGCTGCCTCGCGCGGAACGCATACGAGTCCCGCTCTGTCCCGCGCATGCTGCGCTGTCGGCGCTTGGTCGGAACGACTCGGTGACGGTTGCACCAGCTGACAGAGGCGTCAACACCCGGGGGCGCGCGAAGCGGGTAATAGGGCGCTTTTCGAGCAGACGCGATTCGCCACGGGTGAGAACGCCCAGTGCACCACGATAGACGCCGTCCCCCCAACCACCGCTCGACCTCCGGGCAGCTATGGGAAGGATGCTTTTCGTTCGGCCAACCGACCGAGTGCGGGTTCAAAGGGAAAGCCCGCAAAGAGCGCGGCGCTGGCCTATCCACGCACGGATCGTCCTGTCACACTGCCGCCATTCAGTCGGTCGGCGGCCGAGAACAGTCGGGTCGCTGGTGGTCGAAGAGACGCCCCGCTGGACTCCTGACTAGGTAGGCCGTGGCCGTGTAGTCGCGCGCTGCTTCAGTGGGTCCCGGTCGGCGCCCCAACGGAGGGAGGAGCAAGTGGCCGGTATCGTCGGACTCCAGGAGCAAATCGCCGCGATGATGCGGTGCGGTGCTTCGGTGGATCAAGTGGAGAGTGAGCTCATCGACCCGTGCGAGCTGTCGTCGGACCAGAAGGCCGCACTGTGGCTCTATGCGTGGTCGTCCATGGCCCGCAAGGAGCAGCGCAACCAAGCGACGCGCTACCTCCTGAACGTGGGACCGGGCTAACGTGCGCGTAGAACTCCCGCACCCCGCTCCACTCCCACTGGTTCGGTGCTAGGTTTGCGCGCTCCCCGATCGCGCGAGGTGAGGCAATTGCCCCCGACTCGTAGCCCCTCTCCTGAGAGCCGCTAGGCCGATGTCGATGCAGATTGAGCCGACTGACGACGACCGTGCACAGCTGTCGGCGATAAAGCTGGCGCTGCGCGCAAGGGTGGCTCTAGGCAGGCGCGAGCGCTGGCTTGAGCAGGCCGTGATCGACTTCGATGCCGCGGTGCCTGAGCGCATACGCGGTGATGAGCGCTTCGAGCAGGCTCTTGAGGATGCGGAGACGGCGGAGGCGCTCGATCACGCGATGGCGTCGCACAGCGCGAACGTAAGGGAATGGTGGGCGAAGGCGATGACCCTGGTCCGTGCGATTCACACAGCCGACCAGGCCTACGAGCAGGAACTCGGCGAGGCGCTCGACCGTTACCGCAAGGTGATCACAACCGGCAGCGAGGAGAATGGCGACTACGAGACCCACGCGCCTTAGCTCAGCGGCGCGCCGGCTCTCTAATCTGTACCCTGGCTCTCTTGCTTGGGCCCCGGGGCGGGCGAGCTTGTCCAGGGATCGCGAATGTGCCCCAGGCTCCTGAGCGTCCCCAGGGTCCTGATCGTCGACGATCAGGAGGACATCCGGCTGATGCTGCAGATCCTGCTCGAGGATCAGGGCTGGGATACCGAGCAGGAAGCGTCGGGGGAGGATGCCCTGGGGCGGGAAGATCGGGCGGCCGGGTTCGATGCCGTGGTGGTCGACTACAAGATGCCGGGTCTCGACGGGCTGGAGGTCGCGCGGAAGTTCCGGGAGGCGGGATTCGAGCGGCCGATCATCATCTGCTCGGCCTACCTGAATCCCCAGCTCGAGAGGGAGGCGAGGACCCTGGGGGCGGAGACGGTCAGCAAGACCGACCTGGAGGAGCTCGTGGAGACGATCCGGCGGGACGTCAAGGAGTAGTGGCGGACGATGGGCATCCCTCAGATACGAAAAGGGGAGGCCAAGTGATGTGGGAGGGCGAGTTCCTCTCGATCGTGTCTCACGAGCTGACGGCTCCCATTGCCGTGATCGCTGGGCTCGCCGACACGCTGTCCGAGCGCCGTCACAACCTGACGGAAGAGCAGATCGATCACTGTCTCGATCGGATCAGCCGTCAGGGCGACCGCCTCGCTCGGTTGGTTGCCGATCTGCTCGATCTCTCCCAGGTCGAGTCCGGATCATTTCGGGTCAGCCTTGAGCCGGTCAATCTTGCCGGCACCGCCGAGACGACACTCGAGGACGCTCCATCGCCACCTGACAAGTCCGTCGAGCTGAATATCCCCGAGTGCTGTGGGCACTCGCCGACCCGAGCCGCTTGGAGCAGGTCCTTGTCAATCTGCTCACCAACGCGTACCGCTACGGTGGAAGCACCATCCGCCTGGAGGCGCGCGGCACTTCCGACGGGGTGCTGGTCACGGTCGCCGACGACGGCGACGGGGTTCCGGATGAGCTGGTACCGAAGCCGTTCAAGCGGTTTGCGCGGGGAAGCAGCGCGGACGGCGTCGAGGGCTCAGGTCTCGGGCTCGCTATAGCCCGGGCTCTGGTAGAGGGGTTCGGGGGCCGCATCTGGTACGAGCCCGGTCAGCCAGCCGGTGCGCGGTTTCATTTTCTCTTGCGCGCGGTGGAAGCGGCATAGACGATCGGCCTACTCGCTGAATCAGATCGACGGTCGGTCGTTGTCGTTTCGGGTGCGCAGGGCACTCCATCCGAGCACTCCTGTGACGCCTTCCAGCTTGTTCATGACCTCAAAGCCATGCTCGTCGATATCGAACTGATACACGCCCTTTTCGTGGTCGCTGTCGCGCATCTTGAGGATGCTGAGCGCGCGCCGGGTCTCGGACTCGATCTCTATGTAGCGGAGAAGGAGCACGTTATGAAACAGGAACGAAAGACCGCCGATGGGCTCGGCCTCGGGGCCCAGGGCGGTCATCTCGCTCGTCACGAGCACACTCGCCCCGCCCGCGCGGATGAACCCCACCAGCGAGCGGGCGTAGGCTGGAAACCGCTCCGTCTCGCGCGCCGCCACCACTAGCTCCGCGAGGCTGTCGAGGACGACCCGGCGAACAGCGCCATCGGAGAGCTCCCTGCGCGCCACGGCGCCGAGCGTGTCGAGGTCGAGCTCGCCGTGGGGGACGTGGTGGATCAATAGCTGTCCGGACTCCAGGGCTCCCTCGAAATCCCAACCGAAGGATGCTGCCTTCGAGGTGAGCTGGTCAGCGTTCTCCTGGAAGGAGGCATAAACGCAGCGCTCTCCCTCTGCAAGCCCCTGAGCGATGAAGCGCAGGCTTAACGCGGTCTTGCCGCAGCCCGATGGTCCCAGGACCGCGGTGGCGTCCGCCGCAGGGAGCCCGCCTCCCATCAGCTCGTCGAGCTTGGGGACTCCGCTGGAGGCACGCGCGGCGACATGCGCACCGGCTTCGGGGGCGATCGTCTCGAGGCGGGGGAACACCCGAAGGCCGTCCGCTGTGATACGAAAGGAATGCTTGCCCGCCAGGTGGCCTGCACCCCGCATCTTCACCACCCTGAGCCAGCGTCGATCGAAGGGCTCATGGGCCTCGTAGACGAGCTGGACGATCCCGTCGGCTAAGGCGAACTCGACGCTGTGCTCGATGTCCTCGGGCGCGTACTCCCCCACAAG
>JBBPIK010000048.1:0-17797 GCA_038040415.1 Actinomycetota bacterium | reverse complement strand
AAGAACCGGTTCGTGGTCGAGGTCGGCGACGTCGGTGCGCTGAAGACCTGCATCCAGCGCCTGCGCAATATCGAGTCGGTCTTTGATGCGTATCGAGTGACGCCGACGGGGTAGGTCCTGGTCCACCGTTGTCGAGGTGCCGGGCAGGCGATCCGCGCCACTTGCTTCGCTCAAGAAGGCCCCTCGAATCTGCGTCAAGCCACCGGATGGCAGCCTATCCTTGGTCTACGACCGTTTCGATACGCCGTGCATCTTGCCAGCTTCCCGCCCGCTGAAGCCGCAGTCGGCGCATCGGTAGACCCTCCAGGATTCACCGCCACCCTGGCGCTGTGGCAGAAGGCGCAGGAGAGCTCACTGACTTGGGCGGCGGCTCTGCGTCTCGGGCGGCCGGGCAGCGGTAGGGCGATGTCCCTCCCGCCGGACGACCCGGACGCCACGACGTCTGCGGTGACCATGGGCGCCCTGGCCATGGTGGTGGCGTCGCGGCCCGACGGCGAGCCCTGCACCCCCCGCCCCACCGCCACAGCCGTCGGTGCTGTTGACGTTTCTCGGGCTGCGTAGACCACGTCGCTCCGCTCGCTCGACGCGGGCCTTGGATGTGCGGAGGCTTCGCACCACGCTCGCTCTGGAAGAGGGCTGGCCCCGCCCAGGCCGGTGCGCAGCACCAGCACGGCGGTCTCGAAGCTGGTGGTGGTAGAAGCAGCCGGCGAGGCTCTCGACCTCGAGGCGCAGCCCACTCGGCCGCGGCGCGCCGGCGTGCCTTGAGAGTGCTTCTCCCGTCGAACCCATGATTCTCCCCTTGTCCTTGCCCTTTGGAAGGAATAACGGCCGCTGCGGGGAAACTTGGGCAGTGCCCCGGCCCCGGTTCACCGGACACTTGGGTGAACACGCGGATGCCAGCACCTGGGTGAGCAGGTGCTGGCGCGCCTCGATCGGGGTGCGGTAGCCGTGGCGCTCGAGCAGCCAGTGCTCGTTTGTTACGGTTACGGCGGTGACGGCGAAGGAGAGGAGAGCGCCGAGTCCCTCAGGAGAACAGCGAAACATCCTGCAGGCACTCGCCAGCCCCGTCTTTCGTGAAGCGGCAAGAGCTCCGGTAGAGATGTCCGAACCCCTTCCTCGAGCGATTCTGGTCGATCCGAACGAGGGCTCCTTGCGCATAGGGCGAGTCCTCGGTCGTCGCGGCGTGGAGGTCCACTCCCTAACGCAGACGAGCT
Organism: Actinomycetota bacterium; assembly: GCA_038040415.1. GTDB lineage: Bacteria > Actinomycetota > Thermoleophilia > Solirubrobacterales > 70-9 > AC-56. The sequence goes on along the minus strand of JBBPIK010000048.1, from coordinate 16,583 downwards.
CTCCCGGGGGCTATCTAGTCAAGAGCCGGTTCGTGCGCGGAGCTGTTCTCCCTGATCTTCCTCAGGGCTCCGAGGCATGGTTCGAGCTACTCACCGACCTCGCTAACGGTCCGCGGGCGGTCCTGCTGCCAGGATCCGATGCGGCGTCCGAGTTCCTGGTTGCCCGGCGCGACGAGATTCCTGACTCGCTCCGTTCCTTCGAGGGGAAGGGCAGCGGCCATCTGGCTCTTATGGACAAAGCAAGCACCTACGACCTGGCGCGGGAGGCTGGCGTGAGAGCTCCGTGGGTCGAGCGAGTCTCGTCGTTTGAGGACCTCGAGGCGACTCTTGCGCGAGGCACCTATCCGTGCGTAGTCAAGCCAGTCCTGTCCCACGTGGGGAAGATGACCGGCAACCACAGAACCAAGGTGGCCAAGAGCTCCGATGACCTACGGGCGCGCTGCTCAGCCGCACTTCGCGACGGAGTCCCGATGCTGGTGACCGAGCACGTGCCCGGTCGGGAGGATGCGCTCGAGGCGGCAATCACCGTGCGGGCCGAGGACGGCACTTATCCGCTCGTCTACGCGCGGCGCAAGATTCGTCAGTGGCCACTTGACGTGGGCGTCGGGTCGATGCATTGCTCGACGCGCGGCGAGGACATCATCGCGTCGGCTCGGCGGCTGCTCGACTATGCCGGCTTCAAGGGCATTTCGATAGTCGAGATGAAGCGTCACGCCGACAGTGGTGAGCTCGTTCTTATAGAGGCCAACGTGCGCATTCCGATGGGGTTCGGGCTGGGCGACGCAGCGGGTATCGACGCCTCATGGCGGCTCTACGCAGCCCTGGCTGGTCTGCCTCTTCCGCCTCAACCTACCCCGCGCGAGGGGATGAAGGCAGTGGTCCCTCACATCGATCTGCTCGCCGTGACGGCTCGAATGCATCGCGGCGAGCTGACGTGGCGGGAGGCCGTGAGGAGCTACCGCGGGGTCCGGGAAGTCGGAGTGCTCGATCTCCGCGACCCAGCTCCGGCGCTGGCCCTCGGCGCGCGGATAGTGCGCTCCCGGCTGGCTAGGGTCGTTCCTCGCCCGGCCAGGGGCCTCATGACGCTAAGGTAGCTTTGTGAGCGCTCTTAACCAGGCGCTTTCTTCGCGCATTTCCCGGCCGCGGGCTTCCGGGAGGTTGGCCTCTTGGGCTCCCTCACTGGGCGTTGCGCTCGCGGTGCTGGGAATCGAGGGACTTCTCGCAGCTTCGATCGCCGATCCCCGCTTCCGGATGTTGCTTCTGGCGGCGGTGGGAGCGGCGGCCCTCGTGCTGGTGTTCCGGTTTCCGGTGGCGGCAACCGCCGGTCTTGTCGTGCTCACCGCTTCGGTGTTTCACGAACAGTTCTTCGGTGAGGGTTTCGGGCCGGGGGGGTTGCGCCCGCCCGAGCTCCTGCTAGGCGGCCTCCTCCTCGTCGCGTTGGTCCGGCCGAAGCGCCAGACGTGGGGCGGCACCGCGGGCGCGGGGCTTGCCCTCTTTCTCGTGCTCGGGGTCGTTTGCACGCTGATCGCCGTCTCGGCCGGCGAGGTGGACCTCAGTAAGGCATATCAGTGGCTCCGGCCCTTCTTTCTTCTGACGATCTTCTTCGTCGTGGTACGGCTCTGTGAGGATGAAGCAGCTGCCCGGCGCCTCCTAGCCGCCGTGGCGGCCATCGCCGTACTAAGCGCGGTGTTCGCCATTCTGTTGGCCTACGGAGACAACCTCGATGACACCTTCCAGGATCCGGGATTCCAGTACGTCAGCCAGCAGGAAGGCATACAAGGCTTCGACCGCGTGCGCCTTCCCGCTGTCGCACTTGCGTACGGACTGTTCTTCTACGCGGTAAGTGCTCTCCTTCGTTCGAGAGGTGTCGCGTTGGCCGCCTGGGCCGTCGGGTTGGCGGCCCTCGTCATCCATCTTGCCCTCAGCCTCAACCGCAACATGTGGGTCGGCGTAGCGGCCGGGACCGTGCTTCTTCTCGCGCTGTGGAACCCGAAGGCTCGAGGGCGGCTGGTGGTCGGCCTCGCCGTGACGTTGGTCGCTTTGGGATTTCTCCTGTCTTTTGGACACGCCGGCGGGCTCAGCTCGATCTTGGAGCCCCTGGAGAAGCGTGGTTCGTCGGTTGTCGCGGACAAGGGGAGCTCTTTGCGAGACCGCGAGCGCGAGACGCGCAAGGCGTGGCAGACATTGGGCGAGAATCCGATCGTCGGGATCGGCGCCGGCACGGCGTACGGCTCCTTCACGAGCAGCCAGACGGAGTCTGGCGGGTTCGTCCGCGCTCCCCGCCGATTCGTGCACAACCAGTATCTGTACCTCGGTCTCATGGCGGGCATCCCCGGGCTTCTCTGCTTCCTCGTCTTTCTCTTCGTCGTGCTGCAGAAGGCCTTTAGCAGGCAACATCGCCGCCCCGACCTCGTGGCGTGCGGCGTGGGTGTCACGGTGTTTGCGCTCAGCGCCTTGGTGATGCTCGCGTTCAGCTCCTACAACATGCTCACCGCGGTCGCCCTCTTGTGCGGTTGCATAGTGGTGATGGCCGACGGGGCACGGGAATCGTCACCAGGGTACGAGCAAGCACATTGATCCGGGCAGGCGCCGGCGCGGGAGAGACATCGACCACGGCACGAGATCCGCAGCTTCGCGTGCTACTGGCCTGCGACCATCTCTTGCGGTACACGACCGGACTCGCAAATGGACTGGCGGAACGGGGCTGTCGCGTTGCGCTGCTCGTGCGCGATCACGACCACGACTTCGGCGGGGAGCCGCGCGCCATGCAGCGCTACCTCGACCGTGACCTGGACCAACGCGTAGATCGGGTGACGATCGGGGGCCGAGTTCGTGACCTGGCAGCGTCGCGGGCCGTGCTCGCTGCCCGGCGCCGGCTCGCGAAGCCCGGCTTCGATGTTGTTCACCTGCAGGACTCCGTCGTGACTGATCCGCGCCTGAGCTGGGTGACCGGCCCGAGCCGCCGCGGATACTCCCTCACCGTGCACGACCCAAGCCTCCATCCTGGCGATCGCGCGCCTTCCCCGGCCCAACGGTGGCTACGGCGCCGGTTGATTCGCAACGCCTCCCTGATCTTCGTTCACGGTGAGGCCATGCGTCACGAGTTGGTTCGGCTGGAGTCGCCCCCAAGCCCTATCGTCGCGGTGCCTCTGGGGTCGGAGACGGGCGAGTTCACACCCTTGCCCGACCAGCCATCGCTGCTCTTCTTCGGTCGCATCTCGCCCTACAAGGGACTCGACTTGCTTCTCGACGCCATGCCGAGGGTTTGGGCGCGGCTGCCCGACCTGCGGCTCACCATCGCGGGGCGGGGCGAGCTCCCCCGTCACCAGGCGCTCGGGGATGGCCGGATCGAGGTCGCCCAGGGACACGTTCCCGACGCCGACGTGGCGGAGCTGTTCGCCCGTGCGACGTGCGTTGTGCTCCCTTATCGGCAGGCGAGTCAGAGCGCGGTGGGCTCACTCGCGCTTCAACACGGCCGCGCCGTGGTGGCGACCGCTGTCGGCGCCTTACCCGAACTCGTTACGCAGCGTGTCGGCCGGGTCGTCGCGCCGGGCGATGCCGTCGAGCTCGCGAACGCCCTGGTGGAGGTGGTCGGTACCCCCGGACTCGCGGAGCGGCTCGGCCGGGACGCCGCGGCGGAGAGTGTGGGCTGGGACCAAGTAGCCGAGCGCACCATCGAGGCCTACGCTCAGCACATGCCGAGCCGGGCGGCGCGTCGCCAAATCACGGGCGCGCCGGCGTGAACGCAGCGCTGGATGCCGAAGAGGCTCAGCCGGCAGCGGGCGAGGAGACGCTCCAGATACTCCACATGGGTCCCGTGGGGGGCGGTATGGCCGCCGTTGTCAGGGAGATCCTCGCGTCCCCGCTCGCGGAGCGCCATTCCCTGGCGTTCATACCGACCTGGCGCGGCCCCGAGCCGGTCGACCGGCTGCTCGTCTTCCTGCGCGCCTTGGCCGGCCTGGTGCGTTGGTGCCTCGGACCAGGCCGGCGCCTCGTCCACATACACGTCGCCGCGCGAGGCAGCGTCTACCGGAAGGGAATCTGCGTGGCGGTCGCTCGCCTGCTGCAACGGCCAGTGATCCTTCAGCTGCACGTCGGTGCTTCCGAGGTTGAGGAGTTCGCGGAGACCTTGGGACCCGTAGGGGCGCGACTTGTCCGGTGGGCTTTCCGGCTCCCCGACCAGGTCGTCAGCGTGTCGAGCGCGGGAGCGGAGGCGGTCCACCGGTGTTTCGGGATCGATGACGTCGTCGTGTTGCCGAACGCCGTCCCGGCTGCCGCTCTCGTGGAAGCGCAGGCGCCTCGAGAGGCTTCGGATCTCGTCCGGATGCTGTACGTCGGCGGATTCCGGGTTCCGGAGAAGGGGGGAGAGACACTGCTCGGGGCTCTGCCCGAGGTCCTCGCCGGCAACCCGCGGATCCGAGTTGCCCTGGCCGGGCCGGGCGAGCTCCCGCCGAGCGCGCAGGGACTCCTCGGCGGATCGGACGTTGAATGGCTTGGGTGGCTCGACGCGGAGGCGATGCACCAGGAGCTCCGGAACTGCGACGTGTTCGTGCTGCCATCGCTGTCCGAGGGACTGCCGGTCGCCCTCCTCGAGGCGATGGCCCACGGGGCCGCGATCGTCGCGACCACGGTGGGCGCCGTGCCGGCGACCCTCACCGGGGGTGAAGAGGCCCTGCTCGTGGCGCCGGGCGACCCGGCGGCCCTTGCGAGCTCGATGCGGCGGCTGGCTCAGGACGCCGCGCTGCGCTCGAGGCTCGGCACGGCCGCCCGGGCGCGAGCGGGAGCACTCAGCCACGACAAGGTCTATCCGAAGCTCGAGGCCCTCTACCTGGAGGTGGCGGCGCGATGACAGGGAGCCCTCGGGCATGGCGAGTTGGCGCTCAAAGGTCTCAGGGAGGCACGGTGAGGTAGTCCGGACCCCGTGTTCTCTGCTATCACTCGATCAGCTCGCCCTGATCGTATGCAGCGCAGCCAGGTCGCATTGGGGAATCGGTCGCGAGGCGCGTTGGGCGACAGCGCACCGATGGGACGCTACGCCTTTCTCACCTTTGACGATGGTTACGAGGACAACTACACCAATGCACTCCCGCTCCTCCGACAGTACGGCTTCACCGCCTGGATATTCGTGCTCCCGCCCCTCGTCGAACGGCAAGCCGCGCTCAGCTGGCCGGAGGTCGCAGACGATGCTGCGGCCTATCCCGAAGTCATGCGATCGCTGAGCTGGAAGATGATCGAGGAGATGGCGGAGGCAGGATTCGAGATCGGGAGCCATGGACTGCGGCACCCCCATTTGCCGCAGCTGGGCGATGACGAGCTGACCGAAGAGCTCTGGCAGTCCCGGACGGAGATCAAGGACCGGCTGGGCCGCTGTGACTCCTTCGCCTACCCGTTCGGTGAGTGGGACGACCGCGTGGAGGCGGCGGCCGCCCGAGCGGGCTATTCGTTTGCTTTCACCAGTCCCTCTGCAGGGCAGCGTCGCGTCGGACCGCTTACCGTGCCGAGGTTGCCCATCGACGCGCGCGATCGGTCCTGGCGTTTCCGCGCCAAGCTCACGACGCCCGGCCGCACTATGTTCCTCTCGTCGGTGAGGCCCATCACGCGAAAGCTGCGCTCGATCGCTCGCGCTCGCGGAGGCGACCGCTGATGTCGACCGCCGCCGCTTTGAAGGGGCCCAAGCTGCTTCTCGTGTGCTCGCCTGGCGGGCACCTCCAAGATCTCCTCTCCCTTGAGGCGGCGTGGAGCGACTTCGATCGCTCCTGGGTCACGACCCCGGCACCCGATGTGGAGCAGGTGCTCCGCGGCGAGCGTTACGACTTGGGTCATGGCCCGACCAACCGCAACGTGATCAAGCTGCTGCGCAACTTCGTCATAGCGTTCAAGGTCCTCCGCAATCGCAAACCGGACGTGATCCTCTCCACCGGGGCCGCGATCGCGATTCCGTTCTTCGTGCTCGGCAAGCTCTCGCGGCGACGGCTCGTGTACGTCGAGTGCCTCGCGCGTGTCGACTCGCTTTCCACAAGCGGGCGAGCCGTCTACTGGTTCGCAGATTCCTTCTTCGTACAGTGGCCAAAGCTCGCCCGCTACAGGCGCGCTCGCTACGAGGGCAGCGTGCTGTGATCTTCGTCACCGTCGGGACCCTGCACTACCCATTCGAGCGGCTTATGCGTTCGGTCCGCGCCCTACCGGCCGGGGAGGTCGTCGTGCAGCACGGACCGGCGGACCCGCCGCCCGGTGTGGCGCGGGCCAAGGCGTTCATGCCATTCAATGAACTGAACGAGGCCATCGAGGATGCGGGTGTGGTCGTGACCCATGCCGGATGCGGCACCATCGCCGTGGCCACCAGGGCAGGGCATACGCCAGTGGTACTGCCACGGCTGAGGCGCTATGGAGAGCACGTCGACGATCACCAGCTCGAGCTCGCCGGCGCCCTGGCGGACGAGGGGAAGGTCATCGTGGTCTCCGACGGCGAGGACCTCTCCGAGGCGTTGAAGGCCGTCCCGCCCCGCCGGCCACCGGCTGTAGGCCATGGGGGACCGTTGCAGAAGGCGGTTCGGGCCGCGCTACTCGGTCAAGAGCACCTCGCCGGCAAGAGCGAAGCGCCTCACGAGCTGCGCTCCTGATCACCGCCGAAATCGTCGTGAGGGCCCCCGTGACCCTTGCCGTCGTTTCCTGGAACACGCGGGAGCTGCTGGCTGCGTGCCTCAGGTCGCTGCTGCCGGACGCGGAGGCCGGCAGGGCCGAGGTGTGGATCGTCGACAACGGGTCGAGCGACGGATCGGTCGACATGGTGAGGGAGCGCTTCCCATGGACGCACTTGGTCGTCGCCGAGCGCAACCTGGGCTTCGGCCCTGCCGTGAATCTCGTGGCGGAACGAACCTCGAGCCTGTGGCTAGCGGCTGCCAACGCCGACATCGAGCCGTTGCCTGGGGCGCTGAAGGCGCTCCTGCGCGCCGGGGAGGCCGACGCCGGCGTCGGCGCGCTTGCTCCCCAGCTCATACTTCCCGACGGGAGCAGCCAGCATTCCGGCTACTCGTTCCCCACGGCGACGGCAGCCGCCGCCGCCAACCTGCGCCTGCCGAAGCTGTTTCCGAGCCTCGGCAGGAGGTTGAACGCTCCGGGGCATCTGGACACGAACACCGCCCGCGACGTCGACTGGGCGACCGGCGCCTTCCTCCTGTTCCGGCGCGAGGCTTTCGACCAAGCCGGAGGGTTCGATCCGGCACAGTGGATGTACGCCGAGGACATCGACATCTGCTGGCGCCTGCGGCGCGCGGGGTGGCGGACTCGCTACGAGCCCAGGGCGATGGCGCTCCACGCTCGAAGCGCGGCGGCCAAGGTGGCCTTCGGTGACCAGATGGAGATCAAGTCGGTGGGCGCGAGGTACTCGTGGATCGCGCGCCGACGCGGCGTTTGGCGCGCTTGGGCCGTTGCCGCAGTGAATTGGACCGGAGCCCTGTTGCGCTATGCGGTATGTACGCCTTTCGTCAGCCGCGGCGGGCGATGGCCGGAGCGCCAGCAGGAGGCGCGCCTCGGCATCCGCCTTCACCGAACGGGCCTCAGGTCGAGGAGGGCCCTGCTAGAGCGCTGAGGCCGTTCAACATCGGGCATCCGTCCGTCCATAGCGCCGCCGTCTTGCGCTGAGCAGCAAGCCCGCCGATGGCACACGTCATGCGGGCGTGGACCTCATGGGGCGTGCGGGCGGCGGGCGTGGGCCTCGCCTTGCTGTCCGTGGGCTACCTCGCGGAGGCGCATACCGCAGATGCCTGGGGAGTGAAGGCTTCCGCCACGGCCGTGAACGCTCGCAAGGCTCCCTGCGAGGGGGCGGCAGGCACTCGCTCCGGATCACGGCGCCGCGCCCAGCGGCGCCGTCGGGTGGCGGAAAAGCGGCACTTCCGCCGCGCCGTCTCACGGTGGGGGTACCGCCGTGCGGCCGCGCGCCGCCGAGCCGCCGCTCGGAGGCGCCGCCAGGCGCGTCGGAAGCGCAGCAGCCGGTGCCGTGACAGCCGCCGTTCCGTGGCGCCGACAAAGGGTTACGTGGCGCCGACAAAGGGTTACCTCCGCGGAGTGAACAGCTATACGTTCGGCTACGCCTCGAGCGATCCGGCGTACCGGGGTGAGCCGGCTTCGTCCTACTTCTTCCTGGCTTCCCGCGGGGTGAAGCTCGTGCGTCTTCCCTTCTACTGGGGCATGCTCCAGCCGACCCTCGGGGGGGCGCTCGACTCGCGTTATCTGACGGCCCTCCGACAGGAGGTGAACCGGATCAAGGCCGCGGGAATGAGTGTCGTCCTCGATCTCCACAACTCCTGCCGGTGGCCCATGCACGACTCGAAGGCCGTCTGTGGCGACGGCATCACGCGCAGTCAGGCCGCCGACGTGTGGAGGCGGCTCTCGGACGCCTTCAAGTATGAGCAGGCTGTCAGCGCCTACGACCTGATGAACGAGCCCTACGAGATGCCCGCCGCCACGTGGGAGGCCTTCTCGCAGGCGATGGTCGATGCCGTGCGGACCAACGGCGACACGAAGACGCTTTGGATCGAGGGCAGCGCCTGGTCAGCCGTCGAGGCATTCGCCCAGCGCCACCCGCGGGCTTGGATCCGCGACCCCGCGGACAGCATCGTCTACTCCGCGCACCAGTACTTCGAGTATTCGGGCCGTTACGAGCGCGGGTTCGACTACGGCTCCTACTCGGCCGACATGAGCACGGTTCTGGCCCGACTCGAGTCCTTCACCAAGTGGCTGGCGGCGAACGACGTGAAGGGCTCCATCGGCGAGGTCGGCTGGCCCTCCGCGCGCCGGACGTCCACGTGGAAGGAGTGGAACGCAAAGGGAGAGGAGTGGTACTCCGCAGCCGACAAGGCAGGGCTTTCCGTCGCCTACTTCAGCGCCACTTCCGCCTACAACGAGAAGAACGCCGCCTACGACGCGACCCTCAACGCCTTCAGCCCGTTTCCCGGCATATCCGCCGCCGAGAGCCAGGCGAGCGTGATAGAGGCGCACCCCTCTCGCTAGAGCTCCATCGCGGCTGGCCTCCCGCCCACCTCAGTAGAATGCGCGGGTCTGTGGTCTTCCTGAGCCGTCCCAGGGTTCTCCTCGTTCTGGCACTCGGGTTGCTGCTCGTGGCCGGCTCGGCGTTCGCGGTCCTTCGCGGCGACGGCGACCCGGAGAGCCGCCGTGACTATCTGCGCGGCGTCAACGTGTTCACGTTCGGCTACGCCTCGAGCAACCCTGAGTACCCCGGAGAGCCAGCGAGCGGATACCGCTTCCTCGCCGGCCGGGGACAGCGCTTGGTTCGTATTCCGTTCTTCTGGACACAGGTCCAGCCCTCTCTGGGTGGCCCGCTCGACCCTGCCGGCCTCGAGGCCCTGGCAGACGAGGTGGGTCGCGCCGACGCGGCGGGGTTGCGAGTCGTTCTCTCGCTCCACAACGGCTGCCGGTTTCCGAAGGTGGACTCGCGGGCGAGGTGCGGGGACGGCATCAGTGAACAGCAGCTGACAGACGTGTGGCTCAGACTCTCGTCGCGCTTCGCCAAGGACCGAGGCGTGATCGCCTACGACATCATGAACGAGCCCTACGAGATCGAGCCCGGGTTGTGGGAGTCCTTTTCCCAGGCGGTCGTCAATGGGCTGCGGGGGAGGGGGGACACCAAGCTGTTGTGGATCGAGGCAAGTGGCTACTCGTCCCCGAAGGACTTCGCTCGCCGCCATCCTCGGGCCTGGATCAACGATCCGGCGGACAAGGTCATGTACTCCGCTCACCAGTACTTCGACGGAAGCGGGACCTACCAGAACGGCTTCGACTTCGACTCCTACGACACGGGCGAGGTGATCGCTGACCTGATCTTGTTCACCAGGTGGCTGAGCGAAAACGGTGCGCGGGGTTCTGTAGGTGAGGTGGGGTGGCCGAGCAGCACGCGAACCGACAGCTGGCAGCTTTGGAACGATCTGGGGGAGGACTGGTATCGAGTCGCAGACGAAGCTCGGTTGTGGGTGACTTACTTTTCGGCCACCTCGGCCTATGACGAAAAGCAGTCGGTGTACGACTCACCGGCGAACGGCCTGTCCCCGATACCCGGAATAAGCGTCGCCCGGAGCCAGTCCAAAGTGATCGAGCGCCACCTGGGGCGGTGAGTTCGGCCGTGCCGTGTCAGTGGGCTTTTTGCCCGATATGCTCGGCGTTGGGCATGGTCAGGCGACATCGGCATCCGAGACAACATCAATGACCAGCGGACGATCAGCAATTCACGATCGTTACGTGGGCGGCGAATACCTCGAGAAGCATTCCACGTGGCATGTACAGGACTCGGTATGGAAGGGAGACCAGGTCCTCGCCATGCTGCACCGGCACGGAATCGCGCCGCGAACGGTCAGTGAGGTTGGGTGCGGGGCGGGAGCCATCCTTCGGCATCTGCACGACAATCTAGACCGCGACGTCACCTACGTGGGATACGAGATATCTCCCCAAGCGTACGAATTGTGTCAGTCCCGGACGACTGAGCGCCTGAGGTTCGAGCTAGGAAACTTTCACGGCGACAGCGAGCCGTGTTTCGATCTTATTCTCATCATGGATCTAGTCGAGCACGTTGAGGACTACTTCGGCCTCCTCAAGACGGTGCAGCGAAGAGGGGGCCATTCCATCTTCCATGTCCCCCTTGACCTCAGCGTCCGCAAGGCGATAAGCGCAAGCCAGTTCTTAGAGTCCCGAAGCACTGACGGCCACATTCATTACTTCAATAAGGACACCGCACTGGCGACCCTTGAAGACGCCGGCTTCACCGTGCTCGACTGGTTCTATACCCCGACGCTCGATCTTTGGAATACAACCAACCTACGGTCCAGGTTGAGCCGTGCCCACCGCAAGGCTCTGTTCCGCGTGAACGAAGACCTCGCCGTTCGAGTGTGGGGCGGGTGGTCACTCTTGGCGCTTGCGCGGTAGACCGCGGTTCCGCTGTGCGGGGGAGCCGTGTCGGTCCCGAGCGCGGACCCCCTATCCGCCGATCGAATCAGCGGGAGAGTTGTCGAGGTCCCTTGCCACGGACTCAAGCAGCTCTCGATGGGGCCGGTAGCGCTGCCGGTCGCTCGGCGAGACTCGAACCTGCGAGGGGTCGATGATCCTGATGGTCGGGCGTGGCGGTGGCTTGACGTCCGCGTGCTCCTTCGTGGCGACAAGAACGAGCGACCCCAAGAGGAGATGCTGCGCTACCCAACCGAACCAGTCCCTCGGACGCTCGGTGTTCAGCAAGGCCCGGTTGGAACGCTTCTTGACCCACGTGGCAGCGGCCCTGCGACCGTCGGGCTGAGGGTAGTAAGCGCGCTGGCGGATGATCCGAAAGCCCGCCGACTTCACCGCGCGGACGTAGCCCGCGGGCCAGGCGATCTCGTGGCCGAGAAACGGGTCCGGATGCCGCAGGTGGTGGACGGCGCTCCAGAGACTCTTGGTCGGGTCGACCAGAACCAGCGTCCCACCCGGCTTCAGCACCCGATTGCTCTCGGCCAGGAGGCTCCGCTTGTCCTTGATGTGGTGCGCGAACTCCTTGCACAGAACTACGTCGAACGATTCGTCGGCGAATGGTGCGAGCCTCGCGTCGCAGGCGATCCGCTTGCCCGGGCCGAGACGGGAATGCGCGTAGATCCACCCCAGCGAGAGCGAGTTCGGCTCGAAATCGCATAGCCAGGTGTCGTAGCCCGCCTGCGCGAGCAGCCAGCTGACCCACCCGGAGCCGGCGCCCAGTTCGAGCGCCTTTAGCCCGGGCTGAAAGCTCGTGGCTCGCCGAAGCAGATGGATCGTCTGGACCGCGAACCGTGCACTGTGCTGCAGGAACCTTAGGTCGCGCTCGAGCTGCTCGGGTCCAGGATCGGCCTGCCAGTCGCGCTCTTCCTCCATGAGCAGCTGGACGAGATCGTGCTGACGCTCGTCGTATCCCATGAAGACGAGCCCGTCCTCTACGGGATAGACGAGCTTCGCCGCTTCGGAGTAGAGGCCGTCCTCGCGCGCGATGAGCGGCGCGAGCGTCTGCTGGCAGCGAAGCATCGTAACCCTGTCCGCGGGTAATTGCTCCGCCGAGGTTTGGCTCGTGTTTTCGGTCATGCTCCGGTCTCTCTGGACACACGCTACCGCGCAGCGAGACGTCAGTCGCACGTTCTCACTGGCGCGCAGAGTGGCGCGCACGAGCCTCCGGCCAGTCCCTGAGCACAGTCAGGGCGCGAGGCCGGACTCCGCGGGCTCGCCTTCGGCCCGTTGCCTTCGACGGGTGAAGCCGTCAAGGAGGGCCCTTCGGCCAAGGCGGACGGTTTCGACGAGCTGAACCCGGCTGGCGGCGGTAAGGACGAGGAGGAACACGGCCGTGCCGGCCCCAGCGCCGAGCGCGACGTCGAGAAGCGTTTCCCCGCGCGAGGCGATGAGCCAACCTCCTCCGGCTCCGGCTAGCGCGCCCACCAGCGGCCAGACAAGGCTCGGCACGAGACGAGCGCCCGTTCTTTGAGCCGCTCCCCGGCCGAGCACTGTCGCGTCCACCAGCGAGGAGGCCACCCATCCGATCCCGAGGGCGGGCGCCCCGAGGACGGGCAGAAGGGAGAGCCCTACGACGAGCCAGGCCATGGTGTGGGCGATCGTGCTCTTCAGGACGCGGGAGGCGTCCCCGACCGCGAAGAGGTATCCGGCCGTCGCTACCGACACGGGGCCGCCGATCATCAAAGCGAGACCCGCTGCCGGGATGACCCAGACGACTTCGTCCCACCGGGCGCCGAAGACCGCCGGGACGAGGGCGGGCGTCGAGGCGACCAGAGGGGTCACGATCAGTCCGGTGGCCACCGCCCCGACGGAGACGCCGCGCTCGATCAGCGGCCGCGCCTGCTCGCCGGATGCCAGGAGACGCGACATCGCTGGAAACGAGACGCGGAGCATCGCGTCGAAGAGCAGGAAGGGCACCTCGAGGATCCGCCGAGCGAGCGCCCAGACTCCGAGGACGCCCAGACCCGCGACGGCCGCAATCCCGATGTTGAGTCCCTGGTCGCGAACCATGTTCGTCATCGCCACGGCCTGAAAGCGCACCCCGAACTTCATCAGGGGGCGAATCCTCTGCCACGAGAACAGCGGGCGCAGAGCTCCTGTGGGCCCGTACCGAAGGACGACCGCGGAACCGGTCAGCAGGCGCACGACGGCCGCCGTGGCGATGCCCCACACACCGAAGCCCGCGGCGACGGTGGCGATCGCACACGCGTTGTAGGCCACGGTCTCCGCCACCTCTGCGGTGGCCAGCGGACGATAGTTGAGTGCCCGCTCCAGAACCACCACGCCGGGTGTTCGAAACGAGACGACCGGTAGAGCCGCGACCATGACGGCTGTCACCGCGCCTACGCGCCCGAACGGAACCGAGGCGAGGGCCACGAGCCCTGCGATGACCGAGGTCAGCGTGAGCTGGACGGCGACCATCGATCGCAGGTCATCGGTGGTCGCGGGGCGTTCCCGGCGTATCAGCCCGGCGGCCAGTCCCCCGTCGGAGAGGTACTTGGCGAACGTCACGAAGGCGAGGCCGAACGCCGCTGTCCCGAACTCCTCGGGCACGAGAAGCCTCGCGATCACGATGTTGCCTACCAGGCCCAGAGAACGCACGGCGATGCCGCGGGCGGCGACGACCGCCGCGCTCGCCACCGCCCGGGACCGCACCTGGCCCGCCGTGCGGGGCTCCTGAGTGCTTTCCTCGAAATCGCCCACCGCACGCCTATACTCGCACCCCTGATGAGGGGCCCAAGCAGCCGTCGGCGGCTCCTGATGGTGATCGGCAAGCTGGGACGTGCCGGCGCCGAGAGTCAGCTCGTGGCACTCGCTAGCGGTCTCGCGAGGAGGGGCGATCGAGTAACCGTCGCCGACCTGACGCGGGGCGCCCGGGACGCGGGCCCGCTAGTCGAAGCCGGGGTCAAGCTGCTGCAGTTCCACAGCTCGCCGGGGGTGCGACGAGCAGCCGTTCTTCCCTCGCTCGTGCGCGTAGCCCGCCGCCACGATCTCGTGCACTGCACCATGTGGGACGCGAGCCTGTGGGGGCGCCTTGCCGGTATCGCTGCGAGGAGACCGGTGGTCGTGAGCGACCACTCCGCGGACCGCGGCCACCAGATGTCCCACTCCGGGGTGCCGCGGCAGCGCGTTATCGCGATGCACAACCGGCTTCTCGAGCCCGCGACCTACGCAACGGTGGCTTGCGCCCAGGCTCAGGTTCCCTTGCTGAAGTCGGAGGGCGTGCGGCGCGTCGTTCATATTCCGAACGGCGTTTCGCTGGAAGCGCTGCGCGAGGCCGCTGTGGGAGGTCTCACCCGCAAGCAGGTCGGCATCCCGGAAGACGCCCGCATCATCATTCACATCGCGCGCTTCCACCCCTTAAAGAACCAGCGCCTGACCCTCGAGACGACGGCGAGGCTCCGGGACGAGCTGGGCGACGTGCACGTGATGTTCGTCGGTGACGGAGAGGGGAGATCGGCTCTAGAGCACGAGGCGATCTCCATGGGGGCCGGGTGGGCCCACTTCCTGGGGCGGCGCACGGATGTCGCTGCTCTGTTGCGGCTCTCTGAGCTGGCGGTGCTTCCGTCGCTCTCGGAGGCCATGCCGATGGCCATCGTCGAGGCAATGGCGGCGGGAGTGCCTGTTGTTGCGACCGCTGTGGGGGACGTTGGCGCGACCTTGGACTCCACGGGCGCCGGAATACACGTACCGCCCGGCGACAGCGATGCCTTCTTCCAGGCCTGCCGCGAGGTGCTCGCCGACCCTGAGCTTCGCGGTCGCCTCACCAGCCGGGCGCTTGGCTCCGCCCAGGCTTTCACCGTCGAGGCGATGATCGAGCGGTACTCGGAGCTGTTCGACGCAATGCTCGAGCGCTGAGCGAAAGGTCGTGCTCTGTCAGTCGTTATCCTTGAAGCGTTGCAGACCGCTAGGTCTCTAGCCGAATCGCTCGCCCTACGCCAGTGACCCAGCCCTCGGACGAACAAACACGCGCCCGATCGTCGGCGCCAAGCAACGGGGCCGGCTCGCGCCTCCAGCGAGCCGGCAGCCAGGCGACACCCGGGGTCGTCGAGCAGGCTCTCACTCTTCTGAAAAAGCGAAAGTGGGTGATCCTGCAGGCCGTGGTCGTAGTCACGCTCGTGGCCGTCGTCCTCACGTCGCGCCAGGAGACCGAATATACGACTAGTTCAAACCTCCTCTTCCGGGACCAATCTCCGCTTCTCGAGGCCGCGACCGTCGATCAGCGCAGCGTAGACCGGGCGGCGGCGACCAATGAGGCGCTGGCTGCGTTGCCTGAGGTGGCGAACCGGGCGGCCAGGGGTATCGGACAAGGTGTGACGGGGCCGGAGGTGCAGGACGCGGTCGACGTGAAGTCGGAGGGCGACTCTGACCTGGTCACGATCGAGGCGACGTTCACTTCGCCGACGGTCGCCGCTTCCATCGCCAACGCCTACGGCGACGCCTACATCGCCGCTCGCCGAAGATCGGACCAGCAACAGATAGGCAAGTCCCTCCGCCTCCTTGAGCAGAGCCTCGCATCGCTGTCGCCCGCCGATCAGGTGGGCACGACGGGGGCAGATCTCAAACTTCGCATCGAACGGCTGCGCGTGGCGGAGAAGCTTCAAACGGGCCGAGCGGAGGTGGTCCATCGGGCAACCGCTCCTACCAGTCCGTCCGCCCCGAACTGGAAGCGCAATATTGCCCTCGCCCTGGCGGTCGGGACCCTGTTCGGATTCTTCCTGGCCTCTCTGCTCGAGAGGCTCGATCGCCGGCTAAAGGAGCCTGAGGATCTGGAGGAGATCTACGGAGTTCCTGTGCTTGCCTTGATTCCGCGCAGCCGCGGACTGAGGCGTAGGCGGAACAGCAATCCGAAGAAGTTCTACTCCGCCGCCGTGGGTGAGGAGGCGGAGCCCTTCCGCACCCTCCGCTCGAACCTTCGCTTCGCAAGTCACGATGAGAAATTGCACTCGCTGCTCATCGTGAGCCCGAGCCCCGGAGACGGCAAGTCCACTGTGGCGCGAGCGCTCGCCGTGACCATGGCCTCCATGGGAGACAGCGTGGTCCTGGTCGATGCGGATCTCCGGAAGCCTGATCCCCACAGCGTTCCAGGGGTACCCGCGGAACAGGTGGGCAGTCTATCGATGGTCCTCGAAGGCAGTATCGAGCTCACCGAGGCCCTTACCGCGGTCCCGGTGTCCTCCGATCCGGTGACCGGAGAGTCGCGCATCCTCGTCGAGCTGGCGAGCGGACCCGAGCGTGAACGCGCGCTGGAGCTGCTCGAGAGTGATCGGATGCGCGCGGTCATGGAAGAGCTCGAGGGTCACTTCGGCACGGTCATCATCGATAGTCCCGCTTTGCTCGCCTTCAACGACGCACTGACGCTGGCCGCCTACGCCTCGACCACCGTTGTCGTCACTGGGCTGGGAGAGACCAAGAGACAACAGGCGGTCGACAGCGCAAAGCGGTTGTCGGTGGCCGAGGCGAACCTCATCGGCGCGGTCGCTAACTACTGGGAGCCGGATCGCGACGACGCCTACTACGGCTAAGCGTTCCTGGAGGCGCACGTCAACGCGTTACGGGTCAGCTCGTCGAAGGAC
>JBBPIK010000047.1:0-18257 GCA_038040415.1 Actinomycetota bacterium | reverse complement strand
CGATCGAGTTCCTGCACTCGCACAAGAAGTGCATCGTCAACCAGCGCGAGATCGGGGCCGACGCGCAGAACTTCGCGGTTGCCCTGAAGGCGGCCTTGCGCGAGGACCCCGACGTGATCCTGGTCGGCGAGATGCGCGACCTGGAGACGATCTCGACCGCGCTGACCGCCGCCGAGACGGGCCACCTGGTATTCGCCACCCTCCACACCCAGTCCACGGCGCAGACCGTGGACCGGATCATCGACGTCTTTCCGCCGCACCAGCAGCAGCAGGTGCGGATGCAGCTCTCGATCGCCCTCCAGGGCATCGTCACCCAGCAGCTCCTGCCGACGGCGGACGGCTCGACCCGGATCGCCGCCTGTGAGGTGCTGGTGCCGACGCCCGCGATCCGCAACCTGATCCGCGAGGGCAAGACGCACCAGATCTACTCGGCGCTTCAGACCTCGGGCGCGGTCGGGATGCAGACGATGGACTCCCACCTGGCCCAGCTGGTGAGGACCGGCAAGATCACGCGCTCGCTGGCCGAGCAGCGCGCCTCGGTGCCGGAGGAGCTGAAGCGACTGCTGGCCGGCGCCGGCGTCGCCCAGGTCCCCACGGCGGCGTGATCGGGGGCGGGGCGGGATGAGCACCTATGCCTTCCGTGCCGTCGACCTCGCCGGCGTGCCATCGCGCGGCGAAATGGACGCCTCGTCCAAAACAGCGGTCTCGGAGCAGCTCCGCCAGCGCGGCCTGATCGTCCTCGACGTCTCGGAGAAGCGCGAGGCCCTGAAGCTCGAGAGCGTCTTCCAGCGCTTCAAGAGCGTCAACCTGCGGGCGATCTCGGTCTTCTCGCGCCAGTTCGCGACCCTGATCGCCTCGGGCATGCCGATGCTGCGCTCGCTTTACACGCTGGAGGCGCAGACCGAGGACGAGATGCTCAAGAAGGCGATCGTCGGCGTCCGTGAGAACGTCGAGGCGGGGAGCTCCGTGGCGCAGGCGATGGAGTCGCAGCCGGGGGTGTTCGACCCGCTCTACCGCGCTGTGGTGCGTTCCGGCGAGGACTCGGGACGACTGGACGAGGCCCTGGACCGGATCGCGTACCAACTCGAGCGTCTCGACGCCCTGCGCCGGCAGGTGCGCGCGGCGATGGCATACCCCGCGGTGGTCTTCAGCCTGGCGGGGGTCGTGATGATCGTCATGGTCGCGGTGATCGTGCCCGTGTTCATTGGGATCTTCGAGGAGATCGCCGCTGACAACCCGACCGAGGACACCAGCCTGCCGCTGATGACGCAGGTCACCGTGGGCGTCTCAGGGTTCGTCACCCACCAGTGGTACGTGCTGATCGGGTTGACGGCGGCGGGCGTCTACGGCTTCCTGCGCTGGAAGAAGACCGATCGCGGGCGCCACCAGTGGGATAGCTTCAAGCTGCGGATACCCCGGATCGGCGACGTGGTCCAGAAGGTGGCGCTGGCGCGCTGGTCGCGCACCTTCGCGGGGATGATCGAATCCGGGGTCCCGATCCTCCAGGCGATCGAGATCTCCGGCGAGACATGCGGAAACGCGGTGGTCACCAAGGCGATGGACGACGTCTACGCCTCCGTGAAGCGCGGCGGGACCATTGCCCATCCGATCGGACAGCACGAGATCTTCCCACCGATGGTCGAGCACATGGTCTCCGTCGGGGAGGAATCGGGTCAGCTCGAAACGATGTTGACCAAGATCGCAGACTTCTACGAGACCGAGGTGGACGCCAAGATCAAGGCCCTCACCGCCCTGATCGAGCCGCTGATGATCATGCTGGTCGGCGGCGTGGTGGGGTTCATCGTGATCTCGATGTACCTGCCGATCTTCAGCCTCTACGACAAGATCCGCTAGCCGGGCTCGGGCAGGGTGTCGTAGGGGCCAGCCCCCACTGGACGGATGTACCCCCTAAGGGACTCAAGGTCCAGCTACTAGAAACCGAGTAAGGAGAACGTAAAAGGCCAGCCCCAGGGAAAGTCGGGGCTCGGCGGGAAGCAACCAGTTGAAAGGTAGGGAGTAATGCTCCTTAAGCTCCGTCAGAGGATGGCGCAGGACGAGTCCGGCTTTACGCTGGTCGAGCTCCTGGTCGTCATGCTCATTCTGGGACTCCTGGCCGCGATCGCCATTCCTGCGTTCTTCAGCCAGAGGGACAAGGCGCGCGACGCGGAGGCCAAGTCGGCCGTCCGGACCGCGCAGACCGCGATCGAGACGTACGCGACCGACAACGGCGGCTCGTATGCCAACGCGGACGTCGCTGATCTGACCACGATCGAGCCGACGCTCACGGACGTGGGCAATCGGCTGACGCTCCCGGCCGTTCCGACCGCCAACACCTACACGGTGCAGGTGGAGTCGGAGGTCGGTGCGACGCAGCTGTTCCGGATCGCTCGCGCTGCGGGCGGCACCACGGCCAGCACCTGTGACACCGGCGGTACGGGCGGTTGTCCTTCCAACGGCCAGTGGGACTGAGCCAGCCGGCTCAAGTCTCAGTCTGATCGCAGGATCGACCGCAGAGAGGGCGGGCCTTCGGGCCCGCCCTCTCGTTTTCGGCGGCCGGTTCGTCGAGGGTGGCGGGTGACAGGTTCAGCCTCAGGCGTCCCCGGCCGATCAATGAGGGGACCGCGCAGAGCGTCGGTTGGCTGGCCATGGACGAAGCAAGGGTGAGAAGCACGGTGAGGACGCTCAGGTGCGAGCGGGGCGTCTCGATGGTTGAGCTCCTGGTCTTCACGATGATGCTCCTCTTCGTGCTCGCCGCCGCGTTGACGCTGCTCATCGTCGCGGTCAAGAGCCAGCCGCGGATCAGCGATCGCGACTTCGCCATCCAGCAGGCACGGGTGCTGCAGGAGCGCTTCGCTCGAGAGCTGCGCCAGAGCTCCCTCGTCGAGCAAACGCCGGCGCCCACTTCCTCGTCGATCACCTTCGACACCTATGTGCGGCGCACCCAGTGCGGCGGCGCGCTCGAGACCGACCCGGCGAAGCCGGCGATCGCCTGCAAGGTTGCCTACACCTGCACCGCCGGCGCTTGCGATCGGACGGAGGCGCCGCTGTCTGGACAACCGGGCACCACTGTCAACGAGCGGCTCGTCAGCGGGCTGTCGAGCAGCGCGGTGTTCGACTACTCGCCCAGCAGCGCGAATCCGGACTACGTCACCACGCGGCTCGTCTTCCCCGCGGAGGGCGGCGACGACGCCGTCACTCTCGAGGACGGCGTGGACCTGAGGAATCGATGAAACGCGAGGAGGGCATCGCGGTCGTCGAGCTCCTGGTGGCGGTCCTCATCCTCGCCACCGGTGCCATCGCCGTGCTGGGCATCTTCGATGCCTCGACCCGGAACACGTTCCGCGCCGAGCAGACGCAGGTGGCCATCAACCGGGCTCAGCGGGAGCTCGAGCAGATTCGCCAGCTGGCCTACAAGGACGTCGCGCTGACGACCACCCCCGCTGCCTCCAGCGATCCCAAGAACCCGGGCTACCGAGTAAGCGGCAGCGACTTCGGGCTCGGCTGGGACGGCGCAACTGCTTCCGACAACGCCGAGATGGTCGTCAAGAACATTAGCGGAGTCACCGACGGATCGGTGAGCCCGGGGCCGACCTCGTTCACGAGCGGCGACGTCAGCGGCAAGATCTACCGCTACGTCGTGTGGCGGGACGATCCGAACTGCGAGTTGGTCCCGAACAGCACCATCGACGCCTGTCCGGGCCCGCACGACTACAAGCAGGCGGTCGTGATCGTGAAGCTCGACGACGCCGCGATCTCCCACACGCGCCCGTACACCGAGGTCCAGTCCAACTTCAGCGACCCGGAAGCATCGACTCAAACCAGCAACGACCCCGGCGGGGGCGGCCCTTCGCTGACTGCCCAGCAGTTCTTCCTCTCGGACACGACCTGCAACAACGCGGCTCGGCAGGACGTCACACAAGACCACGCCGAGCACCAGACCTGGGGGACGTGTGAGGATCCGAATCCGCAGAAACCGGACGGCCTCTACACGGATGCCCCACCGGATCCGGACCCGAACGACCCGGGCATCCCGCTGCTCTACGACTACGCGAACGACGTCGAGCCCAGCCTGAATCCCGACCAGGACAAGGGCCTCCAGCTCATTCGACAAGACGTCAACGGCTGTAGCTTCAGTGGCGGCGCCTCCCCCCAATACAAGATCCACCGCTGGGTGAGCCAGCCCCTGTCGCTGGTCTTCCAGATGAGCGGACAGGCGACGCTCGAGTTCTACACGCGGACGATCAACGACGTGAACGCGCAGGGGACGATCTGCGTGTTCGTGTTCATTCGCAAGGAGACGACGGCGGAGTGCAGCCCGCTGCCGCCTCCCTGCGACACGCAGCTGATCGACTCCACGAACCCGCCGAACGCATTCTTCGTCTACTCGGAGAATCCATGGCCAGCCGGCGCCTGGTCGCGGCGGCGCGTTTCGATGAGCTTCTCGTCGACTACGGCGACGACGGGACAGCGGGTGGGGGTCGAGATCGCCGTGCGCCGCAACGGCACCACCGGCGACGTACTGGAGTTCATGTACGACCACCCGGACTATCCGTCGCGGCTGGAGGTCAAGACCTCCACGCCATTGCCCTAAAGGCCGCCCCGTTTCGTCCGATTCGAAGGCGACCATCGTTAGCCTGCCCGCGACCATGACGCCGTTCCTCCCACTCCTCTCCTGCGCCGGCCTGGCGCTCGGCAGCTTCGCAACGGTCGTCGCCCACCGGGTGCCGAGGGGCGAGTCGATCGTCAGCGGCCGCTCCCACTGCCCGGGCTGCGGTGCGACGATCGCCGCCTACGACAACGTGCCGGTGCTCTCCTGGCTACTCCTGCGCGGCCGCTGCCGTCGCTGTGGCCAGCGGATCTCAGTGCGCTACCCCGTCACCGAGCTGGCGATGGCGGCGCTGTTCGCGGCCACGGTCCTGATCCTCGGCACTGACGACGTCGGCGAGCTCGTCCTGGGCCTCGCGCTCTGCACCATGCTGGTGACGATCACCCTCACCGACCTAGAGCGGCGCGTGATCCCCAATGCGGTGCTGGTGGTCGGCGCCGTGATCGCGGTGGCGATCGCCACCGCCACCGACCCGGGCAGCCTCGCCGAGCGCGGCATCGCGGCCGCCGGGGCCGGCGGCTTCCTGTTCTGCGTCGCTCTCGCCTACCCCCGCGGGATGGGGATGGGCGACGTGAAGCTGGTCGCGGTATTGGGCCTTTATCTGGGGCGCGCTGTCGCGCCCGCGGCGCTGATCGCGTTCGCCGCCGGAGCCCTCGTCGGGCTCGGCTTGATCGCCCGCCGAGGCGCCGCGGCGCGCAAGCAGGCGGTGCCGTTCGGGCCGTTCCTGGCTCTGGGTGGGGTGATCGGCCTGTGGTTCGGCGACGCGATCGTCGACTGGTACCTGGATAGCTTCTTCCAGGGCTAGCTGGGCGTCGCCTTTCCGCTTCAAGGGATCGCCTGCTTTGGTCGATTTAGTGCCTGTGGCGCCTCCTGCGCCCGCGGGCTGAAGCAAGCATGCTTTCGACGACCAAGAACAAGGCAGTGGTGGGCCTCGACGTGGAGGCCGGTAGCGTGGCGGCCACCGAGGTCGCCCCCAACGGCGACCCGCCGGTTGCAAAGTTCGGTGTCGCCCCGCTCGGCGCCGGCGTCTTCAGCGAGGGCGAGGTGTCCGACCCCGAGGCGCTGGGCGATGCGCTCAAGGAGCTGTTCTCCAGCCACAAGCTCTCGAAGAGCGTACGGGTGGGGCTCGCCAGCCAGCGCGTGGCGGTGCGGACCCTTCGCTTGCCGCTGATCGAGGACCACGGCGAGCTCGAGACGGCGATCCGCTTCCAAGCTCAGGACCACATTCCGATGCCGCTCGAGCAGGCGGTGCTCGACTGGCAAGTCGTTGGCCACGCGACCGGCGCCAACGGCGAGCCCCAGGTCGAGGTGGTGGCAGTCGCCGCGCGCCGCGACATGCTCGGCGGGCTGATGAAGGCGCTGACCCGCGCCGGGCTACGGCCCGTTGGGATCGACCTGTCTGCTTTCGGGATGATCCGCGCCCTAGCAAGCGAGTCGTACGGGCCAGTCGACTCGGGCGACTACGCCGATGCCCCGGGGCCCGCGACGCCGTCCCACGGGCAGGGGACCGCTCGGCACCTCGCGGGGGAGGGGTCGGCTGCGGCGGAGGCGGCTGAGGCGGCGCCGGCGGCGGAGGGCGGCGGCCCCGCCCGGATGTACTGCAACTTCGGCGATGTCACCAACCTCGCCGTCGCTCGCGATTCGAGCTGCCTCTTCACTCGCGTCTCACCCTTCGGCGTGGAGGGGATCGCCCAAAAGCTCGCCGAGCGGCGACAGCTGACCCTCGAGCACGCCCGCGAGTGGCTCGTCCACGTTGGCATGGAGCAACCGCTGGAGGGGGTCGAGGGTGACGCGCAGACCGTCGCCAGCACGCGCGAGGCGCTCGCTGAGGGGGCCGCGCGACTGGTCGACGAGCTTCGCCTGTCGCTTGAGTACTACGCCGCCCAGGAGGGTGCGGTGCCAATCGAGGGCGTCGTCGCCTGTGGCCCCGGGACCATCATCCCGGGGCTCGTCGAGCGCCTGCAGCGCGACCTAGGACAGCGATTCGAGATCGGCCGTCCCCGGGCTCTGGCTCACCTCGACGGAGCCGCAGCGGCTCGTTTGACGCTGTCCTTCGGCCTGGCTTTGGGGAAGTAAGGCGTGCGTCCGGTCAACCTGATCCCCCCTGAGGCGCGCCGCGGCGAGAAGGCGCCGATGCGCACGGGCGCCCTCTCCTACGTGATCGTCGCGGTGCTGGCCGCCGCCCTGCTCGGGGTCACCGGCGTTGTGCTGACGAGCAATCAGATCGCCGATCGCAAGGCGGAGAAGTCCGGCCTCGAGGTGCAGGTCGCGGAGGCGGAGGCCGAGGCAGAGCGCGTCAGCGCTTTTGCCGACTTCGCCTCTCTCCAGCAGGCGCGGGAGCAGACGGTTGCGAGCCTGGCGCAGAGCCGCTTTGACTGGGAGCGCGTCCTACGCGAGCTGGCGATCGTGATTCCGGAGGACGTCTGGCTCACCCACCTGACCGCCACCGTGACCCCCGAGGTGCAGCTCGGCGACTCCGGTTCCGGCTCCAGCGCCGCTGTCTCGGGAATGGACAGCGTCGAGGGCCCGGCGCTCCAGCTGGAGGGCTGCGGTGACGGTCACGAGGCCGTGGCCACGTTTCTCGCCGCGCTCAGGGACGTCGACGGCGTGACTCGCGTCTCGGTGCTGAGCTCGGATCGGCCGGACCCCTCCAGCGGGACTGACGGCTCATCCGACTCTGGCGGCGGCTCGGGAGAGTGTGCCACGCGCGACTTCATCTCCAAGTTCGGCATCGTGGCGGCGTTCGACGCCGTACAGGTCGGCACGGGCACCGAGGAAACCGCGACGCTTCCCCCGACCTCGGAGCCGACGGGATCGGGATCGACGGCCGCGGATCAGAGCCAGGTCGCGACGGGAACGGCGACGGCGCCATGAGGCGGACCGAGGTGACCATCCTCCTCTCTGTGGCCGTCGCCGGCATGATCGCGGCTTTCTGGCTGCTCGTGATCAGTCCGAAGCGCGACGAGGCCGCCAGCCTGAAGCAGGACATAGACGGCCTCCAGTCGTCGCTCGAGATGGCGCAGCAGTCCGCCGCCGCCGGCGAGCAGGCCCGCGAGGATTTCGAGGGCAACTACCGCAAGTTGGTGGTGCTCGGCAAGGCGGTGCCGGCGGACGGCGACCAGGCGGGCCTCCTGGTCCAGCTCCAGCGACTCGCCGACCGCTCGGGCGTCGGCTTCCAGTCGATTGGTCTTGCGTCCAGCCCGCAGGCTGCCCCCGCGCCCACGACTACTTCCTCCGACTCCAGCTCGTCGGAGGCGCCGTCCGAGGAGGCCGCCACCCCCGCCGCCACGACTTCGACCGCGGTGCCGACCGAAGCGGCGGCCGCGACGCTGCCCATCGGCGCCTCGGTGGGCCCGGCCGGTCTGCCGGTGATGCCCTACGACCTCAAGTTCAGCGGCGATTTCTTCCAGATCGCGGACTTCTTGGAGAGCCTCGACGAACTGGTTCACATGCCGCGGGACGAGGTCGACGCCACCGGTCGCCTGCTGACGGTTGACGGCTTCGCGCTCGCCCCCGAGGAGAACACGGCGGGAGCAAGCCTCAGCGCGACCCCGACTCTTACCGCGAATCTGACTGTCACCACCTACCTCACCCCCGCTGACCAGGGGATTACGGCGGGCGCGACCCCGAGCGGTCTGGCAATCGCTTCGAGCACGACCACGACCTCATCCACGGCTCCGACCTCGAGCGCACCTGTTCCGACGCCATGAACGTGCGAACGCCGCAACTTCTCACCGACCTCTACCGCGACCTGCGCGATCGCCGGCTGCTGGTGCCGGCGCTGGCGCTCGCAGTCGCCCTGATCGCCGTCCCGATGGCCCTGTCGAGCTCCGCGCCGTCGCCGACCGCGCCGGCCACCACCCCGGCGACGAGCGAACCCGGCAAGGCGACCGCCGCCGAGCCCGCCGTGCTGACCCGGGAGCTCGGGGTGACGGCGTACCGCAGGCGTCTCGAGCGCGTCAACGGCAAGAACCCGTTCAACCAGCAGTTCACGCTGCCCGAGGTGACCTCGAAGGTCCAGCAGTCGTCGCTCACCGAGCCGTCCAGCACCACGAGCGGGGTGACGACATCCGGAGGTGGATCGACCTCGAGCGCGGAACCAACGGCGGTGTCGAGCACCTCGCCGGGCGGCACCGGGTCCACGCCCCCCGCCTCCGAGCCGGGCGGCGCCCCTGGGCCTACCCTGTACGTGTTCGAGCTCGACCTCTCGATCGGGATCCCGGGCGAGCTGAGCCGCAGAAAGCACGTCGAGCTGGGGAAGTTCCTGCCCAGCGAGGCGAAGCCCATGCTCGCCTTCGCAGGCATCACGCAGGACATGAAGCACGCGCTCTTCCTGGTCTCGGACGACGTCAGCTCGGTGGACGGCGATGGTCGCTGCGTCCCAGGGCCCAACAACTGCAGGCTGCTGCGGCTCAAGGTGGGCGACGAGGCGAAGCTCGCCTACGCTCCCGAGGGTGACCGCACCTACAAGCTCAAGCTGCATGGGGTCGACCTGGCCCCGTTCGATGCGAGCCCCTCGAACAAGCGGGGGAAGCGCGGTTCTGACGCCGCTTTTCAGTTCGCACTTGCGGCCCGCCGGTAGGCGCGCCCCCAGAAAGTTGCATTCACGCCGCTAGGGTTGGCGGCGCGATGTCAGCGTTTCGGTTCACAACCGCCGGCGAGTCTCACGGCCCCGGCCTGGTCGCAATCGTCGAGGGGCTTCCCGCGGGCCTGGAGCTCGACCGCGAGCGCCTCGACCGCGAGATGGCGCGCCGCCAGCTCGGTCACGGGCGCGGCGGCCGGATGAAGATCGAGAGCGACTCGGTGGAGATCCGCTCCGGCGTCCGTCACGGCCGAACGCTCGGCTCTCCCGTCGCCGTCCTGGTCGCGAACCGCGATTACGCCAACTGGGAGGAGCGGATGAGCCCCTGGCCTGTGGACGCCGAGGTCGAAGAGGTCCACACGCCCCGGCCCGGCCACGCCGACCTCGCCGGCCTGCTCAAGTTCGGCCACTCCGACGTTCGCAACGTGTTGGAGCGCGCCAGCGCCCGCGAGACGGCGGCACGGGTGGCGGCCGGGGGGCTCGCAAAGGAGCTATTGGCGGCCTTCGGCGTCAGCGTGCACAGCAACGTGGTGCAGATCGGCTCGGTGAGCGCTCCCGAGCGCGGCGACCTCAGCGCCCAAGATTTCGCCGGCGTTGACTCCTCGCCCGTTCGCTGCCTCGATCCGGAAGCGAGCGAGGCGATGGTGGCGGAGATCGATCGCCTGCGCAAGGCGAACGAGAGCCTCGGCGGGGTCTTCGAGGTGAGGGCCTTCGGCCTGCTGCCGGGGCTGGGCTCCCACACGGGCTGGGAGGAGCGTCTGGATGCCCGCCTGGCGCAGGCGCTGGTCTCGATCCAGGCCGTCAAGGGGGTCTCGGTGGGGGAGGCCTGGGAGGTGGCCGGCAAGCCCGGATCCGAGTCGCACGACGAGATCCTCTGGTCCGAGGAGCGCGGCTGGCACCGGGAGACCAATCGCGCCGGCGGCGTGGAGGGCGGCATGTCGAACGGAGAGCCCCTCTTCGTGCGCGCGGCGCTGAAGCCGATCTCGACCCTGACCAAGCCGCTCCGCTCGGTCGACACCGAGACCAAGGAGCCTGCCGAGGCGCTTCGCGAGCGGACCGACTCGACCGTGGTCCCGGCGGCCGCCGTGGTGGGGGAGGCGATGACCGCCCTGGTGCTGGCCCGCTGCTACCGGGAGAAATTCGGCGGCGACCACATCGACGACGCGCTGGGCGCGCTGGCGGCCTACAGGGAGCGGATCGGATGGCGACGCTAGAAGGCCAGCAGGCGGGGCCAACCACGCAGGCGCCCAGGCAGCCGGCAATCGTCTTTATCGGCTTCATGGGCGCCGGCAAGACGGCCGCCGCCAACGCCGCGCGCGCCGCGGGCTTGGAGGCGATAGAGGCAGACGAGCTGCTCGAGGGCGAGCTCGGGATGCCGATCGCCAAGTTCTTCGGCCGTCGCGGCGAGGAGGAGTTCCGAAGCCTCGAGTCCGCACAGGTGAGCAAGCTGCTGGATGGGGCCGACGGCGGCGTGATCGCGCTCGGCGGCGGGGCGGTGGGCGCGGAGCGGGTGCGTGAAGCGCTCGGTCGCCACGTCGTCGTCTGGCTCCAGGTGCCGGCGGAGGAGGCCTGGCGGCGGGTGGAGGGCAGCGACCGGCCACTGGCCCAGGACCGTGGTCACTTCGAGGCCCTGCACGCTGAGCGCCAGCCGGTCTACGCGGAGCTTGCGGACGCGATTCTCCCTCCCGGTGACGAGGAGATGGTGGCGCGGGCGCTGCCCTCGCTGATCGGGCTCCGCGAGCTCCCTCACGGGACGCGGATGGCCTGGGCGTCGAGCGCCTCGGGTGAGTACCCGGCCTATGTCGGCGGGGGATTGCTGGCGGCCGGCTACTGGCCGCTCGACAGCCGGCGCTTTTGCGTCAGCGACTCCACGGTGGCCGGGCTCTACGCGCAGGCGGTGCAGCCGCTCGCGGGGCTGGTGGAGGTGGAGCCTGGCGAGCGGGCCAAGACGCTTCCCGAGGCCGAGCGCGTCCTGCGCGAGCTGGCTCGGCTGGGGATGTCGCGGGACGACCACCTGGTGGCGCTGGGCGGCGGCGTGGTCGGCGACCTGGGGGGCTTTTGCGCCGCGACCTACCAGCGCGGCGTCGAGGTCGTGCAGGTTCCGACCACCCTGGTCGCCCAGGTCGACTCGGCGTACGGGGGCAAGACCGGTGTCGACTTGCCCGAGGCCAAGAACTACGTTGGCGCCTACCACCTGCCAAGCGCCGTGCTCGCCGACACGGGAACGCTCGCCACCCTGCCCGCCCAGGAGCTGGCGGCAGGCTTCGTGGAGGTGGTGAAGACGGCCCTGATCGCGGGCGGGGAGTCGTGGGAGCGGGTGCGGGCGCTCGCGGAGCTCGATCCGGCCCAGCTCGGCGAGGTGATCTTCGCCTGCGCGCGCACCAAGCTCGAGATCGTCGCCGCCGACGAGCGCGACAGCGGCCGCCGGGCGGTGCTGAACCTGGGTCACACGGTGGGCCACGCGATCGAGGCGGCAAGCGGCTATGAGCGCTACCGCCACGGTGAGGCGGTGGGGCTCGGCTTGCTGGCGACTCTGCGACTCTCGGGCGCGGATGAGCTTCGCGACGAGGTCCGCGAGCTGCTCGAGCGCCATCGCCTGCCGACCAGGCTCGACTCCGCGATCGACGTCGAGTCTGTCCTTGCGGCGGTCGAGCTCGACAAGAAGCGCACCGCCGACGGGGTGGGCTTCGTGCTCCTCGAGCGAGTCGGCCAGCCGGCCATCGACCGGCGCCTGGATGCGGACAGCGTTCGCGCCGCCGTGGAAGAGCTGCGATGAGGAACCGGGTCGAGGTAATGCACGGCGTGAACCTCGACATCCTCGGCCGCCGCCCTCCCGATCACTACGGGACGATCACGCTCCCGGAGCTGGAGCGGCAGATCAAGCGCTTCGCCCAGGTCCTCGAGCTGGAGGTGAGGTTCTTCCAGACCAACCACGAGGGCGAGTTCGTGGAGCACCTCCATCGCCTGCCGGAGGTCGCCGACTCGGCGCTGCTCAATCCCGGCGCCTGGACCCACTACAGCTACGCGATCCGCGATGCGCTCGAGATCGCAGGGCTGCCGGCCGTCGAGGTCCATCTCTCGGATATCAACTCGCGCGAGGAGTGGCGCCGCCATTCGGTGCTTGAGGGCCTTGTGATCGGCGCCGTGTCGGGGAAGGGGCCCGAGGGCTACCGCGAGGCGCTCGAGATGCTGAACCAGGCGCTCGGGTGAGTCCCTCGAGCCGCGCCGGGCGACTCGTTGCCCTGCTGGCGGAGCGGGAGCTGGACCAGCTCCTGGTCGGCGACCTGGTCCGCCCCGGAGACTCCGCCCCCGACGCGATCGCGAACCTACGCTGGCTGACCGGGTTCAGCGGCACCAGCGGTCTGGCGATCGTGGGCGCCGAGGATCGCGTCTTTTTGACCGACTTTCGCTACCTCGAGCGCGCGCAGCGCGAGGTGGCGGCCGAGTTCGAGCGGGCGACGGCCGAGCGCGAGTTGCTGGACGCCGCGGTGAAGCGGTTGCGCGGGCGAGTCGGCTACGACGACGCTCACACCAGCGTCAAGAACCTGCGCAAGCTCGAGCAGCTCGTACTCGAAGGCGTGGAGCTGGTGGCGACCGAGGGCCTGGTGGAGCGCCTTCGCCGCCACAAGGACGCCGGCGAGCTGCAGGCGATCGCCGAGGCCGCCCGGCTCACCGACGAGGTCTACGGCTTCCTCTTCGATCGGGGCGTGGTGGGGAGGACCGAGCGTCAGATCATGCTCGACGCCCATCAGCGGATGCGGGAGCTCGGCGCCGATGACCCCTCGTTTCCGGCGATCGTCGCCGCCGGCGAGAACAGCGCCGTGCCGCACCACAGCTCTTCCGAGCGGCAGGTGGGCGCCGGCGAGCTGCTGCTGATCGACATGGGCGCGGTGGTCGACGGCTACTGCTCCGATTGCACGCGCACGGTCGCCGTCGGCGAGATCGACGACGAGGGGGGCGAGGTCTACGAGCTCGTGCGCTCGGCCCAGGGGATGGCGCTGGAGGCGGTCCGCGCCGGTGTGGATGCGCGCCACGCCGACTCCGTCGCCCGCGATCGAATCGCTGGGGCGGGGCACGGCGAGCACTTCGGCCACGGGCTCGGGCACGGGGTGGGGCTCGAGGTCCACGAGGCGCCGCGCGTGTCCCAGAGGTCGGATCAGACGCTCGAGGTCGGGGACGTGGTCACGATCGAGCCGGGCATCTACCTCCCGGGCCGCTTCGGCGTCCGGATCGAGGACTTGGTGGCCGTCACCGAAGACGGCTGCCGCAACCTCAGCTCCTTCCCGAAGGAGCTGCGGGTGGTCGGCTAGCGGCTGAGGTCGAGCCCCGGCTCGAGCGCCGCCGCGAAGGCGGCGACCAGCTCGACCGTCGCCTCGACGTCGGCCAGCTCGACCATCTCCACCGGCGAGTGCATGTAGCGCAGGGGGATGGAGATCAGCCCGGCCGGGATACCCGCGCGCGCGATCTGGATTGCGTCCGCGTCGGTCCACGTGGCGCGGCCCGACGCCTCGACGCTGTGGGGCGCGTCGAGGCGCTCGGCGGCCTCGGACAGAAGCTCGAAGATCCGCGGCGAGAGCGTGGAGCCGCGACCGATCACCGGCCCGGATCCCAGCGGGTGGCGGCCCAGCTCCTTCTCCTCGACCCCTGGTGCGTCGGTGGCGTGGGTCACGTCGACGGCCAGCGCGAGGTCCGGCTCCAGCGAGAACGCCGTCGTTGCCGCCCCCTTTGAGCCGATCTCCTCCTGAACCGCGGCCACGGCCGCCATCTGCCCCTCGAAGCCACCACGCTCGTGGACCCGGCGCAGCGCCTCGAGGGCGACGTAGGCGCCGAGGCGATTGTCGAGCGATCGAGAGATCAGCCGCCCACCGGCGAGTCGCACCGGCTCGGCGGCGATCACCACCGGGTCCCCGACCCGCACCCTGTCCAGCGCCTCCTCCTCGTCGGCGGCGCCGATGTCGATGTGCATCTCGCGAAGCTCAACCACCTTCTTGCGCTGTTCCTCCTTCAGCAGGTGGATGGGCTTTCGCCCGATGACGCCTGGGACCGCGCCGGTCTTGCCCTGCACCTGGACCCGTTGGCCGACCAGGATCTGAGCGTCCCAGCCGCCGATCGGCGCGAAGTACAGAAAGCCCTTCTCGTCGACGTGGGTGATCACGAGGCCGATCTCGTCGATGTGCCCGACCACGGCCAGCAGCGGAGCGCCCCGCTCGGCGCCGATCCGGGCGACCGAGGAGCCCAGGGCGTCCGTGCTCACCGAGGCGAACGACGCCGCCTGCCGCCAGACGTCGCTCGCCGGGCCCTCGTAGCCCGACGGAGCGGGAGCGCGCAGCAGGTCCTCGAGCAGCTTTGGTGTCTCCCCCACGAGCGGCAGTATGCCGGGGGCGTCGGTTTAGGCGGCCTCTCGCCAGGCCGCCAGGGAGCGGTCGGCGGCGAGGCGCCTGAGCGCCTTCTCCTCGAGCTGGCGCGCACGTTGCTGGGTGACGCCGAGCTCCCGCCCGACCTCGCGCAGGCTCGCGACCGGCTCGTCGCCCGTGCCGAAGCGCAGCTCGATCACGCGCCTCTCCGGCTCGGGCAGCTTCGACAACGCCGATTCGACGGTGCGCTCGCGCTGGCGATCGGCGATCTCGTCCTCGACCCCGGGCGCCTCGTCGGCGCGCAGCTCGCCGAGGGTGGCGTCGCCATCATCCGTGACCGGCGCATCGAGGCTGGTCGTGACCCGGGTCAGGTCCCGCATGGCCATCACCTCGTCGAGAGGCAGCTCGGCCTCGGCCGCGATCTCCTCGTCGCTCGGCTCGCGGTCGAGCTTGCCGGTGAGCTCGGCGGCGACCCGGTTCACGTTTCGCTGCTTTTGGGCGACGTGCGCGGGCACGCGAACGGCGCGGCCGGTGTTGTCCAAGCCGCGCTGGATTGCCTGACGGATCCAGAGCGTGGCGTAGGTGGAGAACTTGTAACCGCGGCGCCAATCGAACTTCTCGGTTGCCCGAATCAAGCCAAGCATGGCCTCCTGGACCAGGTCCTGCATGGAGAGTCCCAGTCCCTGGTAGCGGCGGGCGATCGAAAGCACCAGCCGCACGTTGGAGTTGATCAGCCGCTCCTTGGCCTCCAAGTCGCCGCGCTCGATCCGCTGGGCCAACTCGATCTCCTCCTCGGCGGTGAGCAGGGGATAGCGGGCAGCCTGGTTCAGGAACAGCTGGAAGCTGTCAGTTGTCTCGGTGCTCTCGGCGCGATGGGTCCTTGCGCGTCGCCCGACACGCCTGGGTGTCGAGGTGGCCGCATGCTGGCCGCGGCCGCGACGCGAGCGGGCTCCATCACGCGCGGCGGGGGGAATCCGCGTCATGAAGCCTTCCTTTCGGTCAGTTGACTACGGAGTCAATTTTAGCAAATGCTTGACGAAGCAACCAATCTCCCGAGTCACCTCTGGCTGGCCAGGGTGGCCTCGGCCGGAAGCTCCTGGTCGCGGCGGACCCGGGTGCGTCCCTCGCCGTAGCTGATCGTCTCGTAGGTGACCATCGCGGCTAGCAACACGGTGACGATCACCAGGGTCGCGAGCGCGGGCAGCTCGACGGCCGCGGGGAGCAGCGCGAACATCGCCAGGGAGAGGAGAAGGCGCTGCCGGTTGATCGTGCGGACGTGGCGGTACCGAAAGCCGACCAGCCCCAGCAGGTAGAAGGCGACGCCGCCCAAGAGCGCGAAAGCGGGCACGGTGGCGAGCGGGTCGTCGACGTCGGCCAGCGTCTTCTTCAGGCTCACCGCCACCAGCACGACCCCGGCCACCATCGGGAAGTGGAGGTAGGAGTAGGAGTCGCGGGCCAGCTCGTTCTGCTCGCGGCCCTCGGTCGCCCGAACCAGCCGTCGCGCGGAGACCAGCGCGACCACGTCGAAGTAGATCCACCACAACGCCGCCGACAGCATGATGCCCACCACCGCGGCTGCGGCGATCCCGGCGGTGAGGCTGGTGTCGGCTCCGGCGCCGATCGCGACGATCGATTCGCCCAGGGCGATGATGATGATCAGCCCGTGGCGCTCGGCGAAGTGGCCGGGCACGAGCTTCCAGCCCTCTGACCCGAACAGGTACGGCCCGCCCATGTCCAGCAGCAGGGCGAGAGCCCACACCGCGCCCTGCGCGAGCCCGTCGAGGAACGAGGCGCCGATCAAGAGCCCGACGGCGATCGCGGTGCTGAGCCCCAGGCCGGTCACCGACTTGCGGAGGGCCGCGTCGTCCCGGCTGGCCAGCACGAACAGGGCGACCTGCCCGCCGCGGACGGCTCCATAGGCCAGGGCGAACTCGAGCGCCAGGCTGCCGAAGGCGTCCGGAACGCAGATGGAGACGATCAGAAGGGCCGCCATGGCGGCGAAGATCGCGAGCCGAACCGCGCCCTCCTCGGGATCGACCACGCTCGTCAGCCAGGTGTAGCCCGTCCACGACCACCACAGCACCGCGAGCACCAGCATGCCCTCCGCCAACCCCGACCAGGTCGGCTTGCCGGCCATGAGCGCGGTGCACTGAGTGAGCGCGAGGACGAAAACGAGGTCGAAGAAGAGCTCCAGGGGCAGCACCCGTTCCCCCTCGCGCATGGCGGCGCTGAACCGGGGAGTGCGTGTGTCGCTCGCGGCAGCCATGACGCGCATCATCCTTGCAGCGTCGCTACGCTCAGGCAGGTGATCTCCACCAACCAATTCAAGAACGGGACGCACATCGAGGTGGACGGGGCCGTCTACCGGATCCTCGAGTTCCAGCACGTGAAGCCGGGCAAGGGCGGCGCCTTCGTGCGCACGAAGCTTCGCAAGCTCGACGACGGCGGCGTTCAGGACAAGACGTTCCGGGCGGGGGAGAAGTTCCGGCCGGTGCGGACCGAGGCGCGACGGATGCAGTACCTCTACGACTCCGGTGAGACGGCCGTGTTCATGGACAACTCCGACTACTCGCAGCTCGAGATCCCCCGGCAGCTCGCCGGCGAGGCGATGCAATGGATGCTTCCCAACGCCGAGGTGGAGGTGCTGTTCGTCGACGAGCGCCCCACGGGCGTACAGGTGCCGAGTGCCGTGGAGATGGCGGTCACCGACACGCAGCCCGGCGTCAAGGGTGACACCGTTTCCGGTGGCGGCACCAAGCCGGCCACCCTGGAGTCCGGCGTGCGAGTGGACGTGCCGCTGTTCGTCAACGAGGGCGACCGAGTGCGGGTCGACACGCGAAGCGGCGAGTACGTCTCGCGCGCCTGAGCGTCACGGCGAGCCCAGAATGCGCCGCTCCGATCAGCGCCGCGCCGCGGTCTTCGCCCTCTACCAGGAGGAGGTGACCGGCCGGCCGGCCGCCGAGGCGCTCGACGACGCGAAGCCGTTCACGCGAGAGCTGGTCGAGGGCGTGGAGGGCGCCCGCGCCGAGCTCGATACCGAGATTGCCCGGCTGGCTCGCGGGTGGGACCTCGATCGAATCGCCGCGCTCGAGAAGAGCATCATGAGGGTCGCCCTGTACGAGCTCCATCACCGCGACGACGTCCCGACCGAGGTGGCCATCGACGAGGCCGTTTCCCTGGCCCGGCGCTATTGCGGCGCCGACGCGCCCGGGTTCGTGAACGGCGTCCTGGGAACCGCCGCAAAGAGCGAATCCCACTAGGTTTTCCGGCATGAGCTCCACCGAGCAGCATGCGGCACGGCTGCGGGAGATAGCGGCGCGCCTTCGCGACCCCCAGCTTCCCGAGGAGGAGGCCGAGGGCCTCGCTCGCGAGGCGGCGGAACTGGTCAGCAAGGCGGGTGCCGAGATCGAGAGTGCCCTGCGCGAGCTCGCCGCGCGAGAGGGTCCGTGAGCAGTTATCCGGACGACCTTCGCGAGCTGGTCGAGAACTACCTGAACGGATTGCGCTTCTCGGCGATCCCCGAGACCGAGGCGCTCGACGAGGCGATGCGGTACTCGCTGCTCGCCGGCGGCAAGCGAATCCGACCGGTGCTGGCGCTGGCGACCGCGCGCTCGCTTGGGGCCGAGCCCGAGTCGATGCTCCCGGCGGCGGCGGCGATCGAGCTGATCCACACCTACTCGCTGATCCACGACGACCTGCCGGCGATGGACGACGA
>JBBPIK010000127.1:0-4161 GCA_038040415.1 Actinomycetota bacterium | reverse complement strand
CTCCCGCTCACGTGGGCAAGCGACACTCTCGGCCGCCCTCGCACCCCGACCGCGCGATCGCTTTGCGCCGAAACCAGTCGCGGGTGCGGGCGGCGTTGGCACTACTGCTTCTCGTAGAGGAGGCGTCTCGCCAGCCCCGGTCGCCCGCGTCGAGGCGCCTCCCTCTGACAGGCGGAAGCAGCAGCGGCCTCGCCAACGCTCGACGTGCGAGTTCGCTTCCGCTCGTCGTCCGCGGGAGTCGTCACGGTCACGCGAGCCGAGCCGTTGACGGCCCCGCGGTCGATGCTGCCGGAACCCTGAGATGTCCGTAAGGCACACGGATAATTCGGTCAGCGGCGCAGCTCACGCCTCCAGGCGTTCGAGGCCGTTGAGGTAGGCCTCGGTGAAGGTCGGGAACTGGGCGACGGTGTCGCGCAGCACGTTGAGTGGAGTGTGGGTCTTGATCGCCAGCGCGGCGTAGTGGATCCACTCGCCGGCGAGGGGGGAGACCGCCCAGGCGCCGACCAGCACTTGGCGCTCTCGGTCGGCGATCAGGCCGAGCTCACCGCGCGGGTCCTGCTCGTAGGTCCAGGGGCGGGCGATGGCCTCGGCGAGCTCCACCCGCGCGGTCGTCACATCGATGCCTGTCTCGCGGGCCTGCTGCTCGGTCAACCCCACGGCGGCGATCTCGGGATCTGAGAACACGACGCGAGGGATCGCGGCGTAGTCCGCCTTCACCGCGCGGCCGGCGATGTCCGCCGCGGTGATGCGTCCCTGGTACATGCCGACGTGGGTGAAGGGCATGATGCCCGTCGCGTCGCCGATCGCCCAAACACCGTCTGCCGCGCGGCAGCGCTCGTCAACGTGGATGCCCTCGCGCCTTGCCTCGATGCCCACCGTCTCCAGGCCGATGCCCTCGACGCGCGGACGGCGGCCGATGGCGATGAGCAGCTCCTGCCCGCCGACCTCCTCGCCGCCCTCCAGCACGACGACGCGGCCGCCGTCCTCGCGGCGCACCGCCTGCGCTGTGGCGCCGAGGCGCACGTCGATGCCCTCCTCGCGTAGGACTGGGGCGATCAGCTCTCCGACTTGGGGGTCCTCTCGCGCGAGCAGCCGCTCGGCAGCCTCGACCAGGGTGACGCGCACGCCGAAGCGGCACAGGAACTGGCCGAGCTCGATGCCGACGGGACCGCCGCCCAGGACCACCACGCTGTCGGGCAGCTCCTGCAGGGTGGTTGCCTCACGGTTGGTCCAGTAGCCGGCCTCCTCCAGCCCGTCCAGCGGTGGGATGGTGGCGTCGCTGCCGGTGGCCACCACGATGCGCTGCGTCTGCAGCACGCGCCCGTTGACCTCCACACGGCCTGGCCCGGCGATGCGGCCTTCGCCCTTCACGACGGTCACTCCCTGGCCCTGATAGCCCTCGACCTGCTTTGAGTCGTCGAGGTGGCGGATCATGTAGTCGCGGTACTCGGCGACCTGCGGCCAGTGCTGCTGCGGCTCGTCGACGCCCGCCGTCCGGCGGGCCTCGGACCGCGCCTCGGGCGGACGCAGCAGTGTCTTGGAGGGGATGCAGGCCCAGTAGGCACACTCCCCGCCGATGAGCTCGCGCTCCACGAGCGCGACGTGCAGGCCCTGGTCGGCCAGTCGGGAGACCGCGACCTCTCCGGCCGGGCCGGTTCCGATGACGACGGCGGCGAAGTGCTCGCTCACGGCTCTAGTCTCCTGTCGATCGTGGTGGACTGGCCGCGATCGGCTTCAGATGCCGCGGCGTGCTGCGGGTCAAGTAGGTCTTCGAAGATCGCTAGCCCACTCACGCGGTTGCGACACTCTGCGCGGCGGTCGCAACGGCCCCGGGCAGAGTGCTGCTCACATGGGCGAGCAACACTCTGGTCCACCGCCGCTCTCCCACCGAGACTACGTTATCGCTCGGCGCCGGAAGCGATCACGGGCGGCTGAGCCCTGTGGCTTGACTCGCCAGTGGCCCAAGCGCACGATGGAGCGGTGAAGAGGACGCTTAAGCCAGGCGAGGGAGCCGAAGAGAACGGCCCGGACACGGCCGATCCCCTTCGGCGACGCCCTCCGTCGGAGACGCTCGACTGGGTTGCAGAATCGGTTGGCCTGGGTGCCGAAGTGTTGTCGGTTCGGCGCCTGACCGAGGGCCACTGGCACGCGAACCATGTCGTGACGGTTCGCGAGGCGAGCGGCCGCGCTCAGGAGCTAGTCCTCCGCCGCTGGGCCAGGCCGAAGTGGAAATCAGAAGACCCCGACTTCACGCCTGAGCGCGAGGCGGCAGTGCTCGAGCTGCTTGGGACAGCATCCGTCCCGACTCCGACGTTGATCAACCTCGACTCGGACGGCACCGTGTGCGATGTGCCGGCCCTGCTCACCGATCGGCTTCCTGGAGGCCCGCCCGGGCAGCCGGGAGACCTCGACTCGTTCGTGATGCAGCTGGCAGAGACCTTGCCGCCGATTCATGCCGCCGCCGCCGAAGCCCCTAAGCAGATCCCGCCGTACCGGCGGTACAACGACAACCTAGATTCGATCGAGCCGGCCACGTGGGCTCGAAGGCCCGACCTCTGGAGACAGGCGTCGGTGGTGGTTGCCGGTGACCCCCCACCTGCCAGTCGGGAGTGCTTCATTCATCGGGATTACCATCCCGGCAACACGCTCTGGAGTGATGGCCGCCTGACCGGCGTGGTGGACTGGACACAAGGATCCCGGGGCCCTCCAGCGGTGGATACGGCGCACATGCGATGGAACCTCGCGGTCGCCTACGGGCTGGATGCGGCCGAAAGGTTCCTTGAGTACTACCGGGACCTCTCATCCAACACGGAGAACGACCAGCACTACTGGGATCTCGTCACCGTCCTTGACGTGCTTTGGGAGCTAGAGCCCGATGATTTGCCGCCAACTTGGGACCTTGCCAGGTTTGAGCAGTACCTCGCGACGGTGCTTGAGCGCGTATGAGGTCTCCCGCCGAGCGGGACCCTGACTTCAACAACACCACGATCCACTTGGCTCCACCGCCCATCGTCGCCCGAGGTACGACCAACCCGTTCGACCGGTTGTCAACAGGAACCGAATAGTGCACCAGTTTCAGGAAGCGAAAAGTGCACCAGCTGAGCTTGGTGTCGCGGTTCAGGCGGAGGGCCGGAGGCCCGGAGCCTGAACCGCGGGCGCGACGCCGGCGCCCCGCTCGCGCAGCCGGTAGCTCTTGCCTTTGAGGGTGACCATGTGGGCGTGGTGGACGAGGCGGTCAATCAGGGCGGCGGCGACCATGGCGTCGCCGAGGATCTCGCCCCAGGCTTCGAAGCCGCGGTTGGAGGTGACGATGATCGAGCCGCGTTCGTAGCGGCGGGCGACGAGCGCGAAGAGCAGGTTCGCGGCCTGGCGTTCGAGCGGCAGGTAGCCGATCTCGTCGACGACGAGTAGGTGGTAGCGCTCCAGGCGGCGCAGTTCGTCGTCGAGCGCGTTGCGGTGCTGGGCGGCCTCGAGGCGGTCGACCCATTGCTGGGCGGTGGCGAACGCGACCCGGTGGCCGGATTGGCAGGCCTTGATCGCGAGCGCGATCGCGAGGTGTGTTTTGCCGGTCCCGGGCGGCCCGAAGAAGCAGACGTTGGAGTGCTCTGTGATCCAGGCGAGCTGGGCGAGGTGCAGGATCAGCGGGCGCTCGGCGCCGGGCTGGGCTTTGAAGTCGAAGTCCTCGAGCGTCTTGTGGGCGGGGAAGGCGGCGTGGCGGATGCGCTGCCGCGCGCCGGAGGCGTCGCGGGCGAACACCTCGGCCTCGAGCAGCGCTTCGAGGAACTGCTCGTAGGGCCAGTCCTCGTCGCGGGCCCGGGCCGCGGTCTGCTCGAGGCGTTCGAGCACGCGTGGCGCTTTGAGTTTTGCGAGCAGGTAGGGCAGCCGCTCGCCGATCGCCGCCGAGTCGGGGGTCTTCGCGCGGGCGCTCATGCGCACAGCTCGGCGTAGTCGGTGAGCGCGGGCGGGACGATCTCGGGCACCGCGATCGGGACCAGCGGCGCGAGGGTGGGCGGCTCGGGGCGCATCACCGGCGGCGGCTGCCAGGTCCCGGCGACATAGCTGCGCGGATAGCGCGCGACCGTCTGGCCGCGATGTTCGACCCAGACCTCGTCGCGGTCGAAGCGCAGCTCGACGCGTTGATGGACGAGCGCCTCGGCTAAG
>JBBPIK010000002.1:0-104820 GCA_038040415.1 Actinomycetota bacterium | reverse complement strand
TCCTTCAGCGCCGGATCGCCCGTCTCCGTGTAGCGGCGGAGCAGCTCGCCCTCGGTGCTCAACACGTCACGGGCCTATGGCCAGGACCGCAGTCACCGCTTGCTCGAGGCTTCCGAAGACCGGAATCGACTTGTCTATCGCGGTCAGCTCGAGCATCCGGCGCACGTCTCCGTCCGGACAGACGATGGCCACCCGAGACTCACCGTTTTGTGCGGGCTTGGCCCCGTGCAGCAGCGCGGCGAGACCAGTCGAGTCGATGAACTCGCACCGGGCCAGATCGACCACCAGCGGTCGAGCCTCGTCCACCCCGGCGTCAGCGAGCAGTTCTCGCACCTGGGGGCTCGTGGCGATGTCGAGCTCGCCGCGCACCACCACCACGCGCACCCCGTTGACGATCTCCGCAATTGCCTCGAACCGCTGCACGCCCACATCTATCTCCTCACAGCAGTGACTCGCCAATTCTGGCGTGGTCACAGGGCCATGGGCGCTGCTGGGCTCGAACCAGCGACCTCCAGCTTGTCGAGCTGGCGCTCTCCCGACTGAGCTAAGCGCCCTTGTCCTATTTATAGCTTGCCGATGGGAGGGTGCGCCGCGTGGCTCAGGCGGCCGCCGGAGTGCCGGGCGCCCGGGATGGCGGCGTCGCAACGAGTCCCTTCGCGTACATGGTCTCGATGAAGACCTCGCGTGTGTCGGCCGAGGGCTCCCAGCCGATCTCCGCCTTGAGCTTCTCGTTCGAGACCACCCACGGATAGCGGATGAAGTTCAGGTTGCCGGGCGGTGCCTCCACCCTCGGCGCATGCAGCGCCCAGGCCACGGAATAGATGCGGTGCACTGCCTTCCACGAGATCTCCCGCGTCCTCTGCCCGATCATCTGCGCGGACTCCCCCCATCTCAGGGAGCCGTCGCCGGCGACGTTGAATGCGCCGCCCGCCTTGGCGT
Source organism: Actinomycetota bacterium (assembly GCA_038040415.1). GTDB lineage: Bacteria > Actinomycetota > Thermoleophilia > Solirubrobacterales > 70-9 > AC-56. Next base: position 103,881 of record JBBPIK010000002.1, on the reverse strand, counting down.
CCAGCAGGCCGGTGATCGCGCTCACCACGTCGTCCTCGTGGACGAGCTGGAACTCCTCGTCGACCCCGTCCATGATCGGCATGAAGGCCGACTTTTCCCAGGCTCGCGAGATGTAGTTGTCGACGTTCGGCCCGAAGACGATGCAGGGCCTGACGATCGTCATCACGCGTTCGGGATGCTCGAGCGCCCACAGTTGGCAGAGGCGGTCAGCCTCCGCCTTGTGACGCGCGTAGGAGAAATCGGGTTGGCCGCGGACCGGCCAATCCTCCGCAATCGGTCTGGGGTTGTCAGGAAAGGCCCCGTAAGCGGTCGCCGAGGAGGTGACGAGCACCTGCTCGGTGCCCGCCTCGGCCGCGGCGCGCAGCACCGCCTCCGTGCCGTTGACATCGACCTCGTACATCCGCGCCTCGTCGCGGATCGGGTTGAGCAGGAAGGCGAGGTGGACGAGCGCGTCGGGCTCCTCACGCTCGAGCAGGTCCCGAGCCGCCCCGAAATCGCGCACGTCGCCGCGCACGAAGGCGACCTTGGGGTGCGACCTTGCAGGGGGCCGGACGTCGAGGTTGACGATCCGCTCCACCTCATCCCGAGCCCCGAGGATCTCGATCAGACGAGAGCCGATGTAGCCCGAGCCACCGGTGATCAGGTACCGCACGGCCGCATCCTATTGGTCCGGGGGCTGCTGCGCAGCAAGGGTTGTCCGCAGTGCAGCAGCGACGGCCGCCGCCTTGTACGCCCGGGAACATCGCTGCAAATCCGTGGAATCCTGGCCGCGACCGAGCAGGAGGTCGAGCGCAACCTATGGCGAACTTTGGTGTTAAGTTAGTACAAGCAAGGACCGACGGGCCAGCGGCGAGTTCGCTGGCGGCACGTCCTTCGGAAACCAAGGGCCCCTTTTTTGGGGCCCTTTTCCGTCGCCCCCGCCGCCCCACTCAGACGTTGGGCTCCACCTGCAGCGTGAGGCCGTCCACCCCCGACACGATCACCGTCTGACCCGAGTCGACGGGGGCGCTGGCGCGAGCGTTCCACAGCTCACCGCGCACCCGTACGAGCCCCAGCGGCGAGCACGGCCGAACGACCTCAGCCCGCATCCCGAGAAGCGCCTCCGGTCCCACCCGCAGCCGGTAGCGGCGCAGGAACCTCCGCCAGAACAGGAGCTCGAGCACCTCGACGGCGACCGCGGCGCCCACGGCGACCAGCCCCCACGGCGACGGGAGCAGGAACCAGCCGACGATCGCGAGCACGACCAGCATCCACCCGAAGCTACCGGAGCTCGGGGCTATGGACTGTGCACAGGTCCACCCGCACTCCTACCCGCACGGTTGACAGACCCGCGGACGCGACCTACGCTAGATGCGGGGTTCGAGGAGGGGCACTCTAGGAGCATGCGAGAAGGGGGCAACACCAAGCCGGCGCGCGCCATCATCCTCGACGGCGCCGACGGCGGGCTGGCCGTCACCCGCGCGCTCCTTCGGCGCGACGTCCCCGTCAGTGTGATCGCCGTCCCAAGCTACCGCTGGGTGACCCGCGCTCGCGGAGTGGACGGACGCCTCGCGACCACGAACGACGAATGGGTCCACGAGCTCAACGAGCTCGCATCGCGGGGCCCGGGCGTGCTGATCCCCGCCTCCGATCGCGCTGTCGAGTTCGTCTCGCAGCAGCGGGAGCGGATTCCGCCCACGCTGCGCTCCTTCGAGAGCCCGAGCAGCGCGCACCTCAAGCTCATGGACAAGGCCTCCCTGTATTCGATCGCGGCAGAGGCAGGTGTGCGAGCGCCCGTCGTGGAGCTTCTTCCCAGTCGCGCAGAGATCGATGCCGTCGCGGCGCGCGCCGCCTATCCGTCGCTCCTGAAGCCGGTGCTCTCCCACGTGTACCGCGATCTGTTCGGAACCCGGCGCAACATCCTCGTCAACGACCCCGAGGAGCTCCGAGTCGCTGCCGGTCCGGCCCTCGACGCAGGGCTCGAGTGGCTGGTGACCGAGTTCGTCCCGGGACCCGAGACCAACCTCGAAGGCGCCGTGACCGTGCGACTTGCGGACGGCTCGCTCGCGCTCGGCTACACGCGCCGCAAGCTGCGGCAGCATCCGCCCTACTTCGGCGCGGGCTCGGTGCTGGAGACGGTGCCGGCGCCAGAGGCGATGGCCATGGCCGAACGCCTGCTCGCCGCCGCGGATTTCGTCGGCATCTCCAGCCTGGAGGCCAAGCGCCACGCCGTGACAGGCGAACACGTCCTGATGGAGATCAACATCCGGATCCCCCAGAACATCGGCCTCGGGGAGGCAGCCGGCGTGGAGCCGTCATGGCGCATCTACGCGACCCTCGCGGGCATCCCACTCCCGCCGCAGCAGCCCCAGCGCGACGGGGTGCGCGTCGTGGTCCCCAGCCTCGAGGTACACGCGGCGGTCGCGTATGTCCGGGCAAAAGACCTGACTCTGCGCCAGCTCCTGGGCTCGTACGGAAGAGTGCGCAACGTCAGCGGGCTCAGCCTGACCGACCCCGGCCCGCTCGCCGCCTTCCTGCGCGATCGCGGCTCGGGCGGCGCTCGCAGCGTCGCCGGCAGGCTCCGTTCCATGGTTCAGGCCAACGGGTCCGACCCCGAGTCGCAACGCGGGCGGACCCGGCCGGCCCTGAAGGCGATGGTCCCCGCGTCGCTGCGGCCTGCCGCGAAGCGAGCCTATTACCGGGCCCTGGGGCCGGGGCGGCGGCGGGCCCTGCTGGCCGACAAGCTTCGCCGCGCCGGGGGCGCGAGCAGGCGGCTGGGGTCGCCCCTCTACGGCATGCTGCTCGAGCGGGTGGCCGACGACGTGCAGGCCCAGGGGCCCTGCTGGCAGCTCCTGGGCGACCGTCCGCCGACACCGCCCGGCGAGACCGACCCCCTGTCGGTGCGGCTTATGGGCGCCGTGCACAGGCTCGTGCTCGAAGGGGCAGTCCCCGAGCTGGCCCGCTTCTACCCCTCGGCGGGAGGAACCGACGAGGGCGATCCGTGGCCGGCGTTCCTCGACACGGTCGGAGCCCACCGCGAGCGCCTCCTGGAGCTGCTCGACCGCCCCGTGCAGACGAACGAGGTCGCCCGCTGCTCCGCGCTCCTCAGCGGTTTCTTGACCGTGGCGCAAGAGACGGGACTCCCGTTGCGGTTGCTCGAGGTGGGGTCGAGCGCAGGTCTACTGCTTCGCTGGCCCGAATACCACTACGCAGAGGGCGAGGAGACGTGGGGCGACCCGCAATCGCCGGTCCACCTCGAGGGCGCTTATGCCGCCGGTCGCCCCCCGTTCGACGTCACCGCCACCGTTGCCGAGCGTCGCGGCTGCGACGCTGCGCCGCTCGACCCGAACTCCGTCGAAGACCGGCTCGCGCTGATGTCGTTCGTGTGGGCGGACGAGGCCTGGCGGTTCGAGCTTCTCAAGGCCGCGCTCGACATCGCCCAGCGCGTCCCGGTCACCGTCGAGGCGGCCGACGCATGCGACTGGCTCGAGGCGACGCTGGCGGAGCCGGTCCCCGACGTGGCCACCGTCGTCTTCCATTCGCTGTTCATCCACTTCCTCGACGAGACAGGGCGGGCGCGGCTCGGCGACATCCTCGAGGCGGCGGGACGGCGGGCGTCGAAGCGCGCGCCACTCGCGCGGCTGAGCCTCGAGTGGGGAACGGGCGGCGGCAAGCCCGAGCTGTTGCTGACGACCTGGCCGGGAGCAGCGCGCAAGCTGGCGACCACGGATGACCGCGGTCGCGAGATCCACCTCGCGGTCCCGGGCTGACCGGGGCTCCTCTAGCACCCCAGCTGGCGAGCGATCAGCATCTGCTGCACCTCGTCGGTGCCCTCTCCGATCGTGAGGATTTTCGCGTCGCGGTAGAAGCGGCACACCGGATACTCCTCGATGTACCCGTAGCCGCCGTGGATCTGCACGGCCTCCTCGGTGGCCCGCACCGCGAGCCGGCCGCTGATCAGCTTTGCCTGGGCCGCCGCGAGCCCGAACGGCTCGCCGCGATCCTTCTGCACCGCGGCCCTGTAGGTCAGCAGCCGGGTCGCCTCGATCTGGGAGGAGATGTCCGCGATCTTCGCCTGGATGGCCTGGTAGGAGGAGATCGGCTTACCCCAGGTCCGGCGCTCCTTGGCGTAGGCGATCGCTTCATCCAACGCGCCCTGCGCAAGGCCGACCCCCAAGGCGGCCACCCCGACCCGGCCGCCCTCCAGCACCTGCATGAACTGCCGGAACCCCCCACCCCGCCTGCCGAGCAGGTTGGACTCCGGCACACGGCAGTCCTCGAAGCTGAGCGGACGGGTGTCGGAGGCGTTCCAACCCATCTTGCGGTAAGGCTCGCCGACCTCGTAGCCGGGCGTCCCGTTGGGGACGATGATGTTGGAGATCTCGCGCTTGGAATCCGATTGATCGGTCAGCGCGGTGATCGTCACGCAGCCCGTTATGTCCGTGCCGGCATTGGTGATGAACTGCTTGGAGCCGTTGATCGTGAACTCGCCGTCCACCAGCCGCGCGGTGGTGCGGGTGTTGCCCGCGTCTGAGCCCGCCTCCGGCTCCGTGAGCCCGAACGCCGCCAGCTTTTGGCCGCTGCAGAGCTGCGGCAGCCATTCCGACTTCTGCTCGTCGGTTCCCCAGACGTGGATCGGCCAGGTGCCGAGAGAGGTATGGGCAGCGACCGTGATCGCGACGGAGGAGTCGGCCCGCCCCAGCTCCTCGATCGCGATCGCGTAGGAAAGCGTGTCGGCGCCGCCCCCCCCGTACTCCTGCGGGAGCGGGATCCCCATCAGGCCCAGCTCGCCCAGCTTCGCAACGAGCTCATATGGGAAGCGCTTCTCGCGGTCCAGCGCCGCCGCGACCGGCGCCACCTCCTGGCGCGCGAAGTCGCGCACCGTGTCGCGCAGCAGGCGCTGTTCGTCGCTCAGCTCGAAGTCCAAAGCGGGTGGCAGCTTACGGACTGGACGTGCTCGAACCCGCCGGGGCTGCGCCCACCGACCTGCGGGCAGCCTAGGCTTAGGATCGAGATGTCGCCGTCGGCGATGACCGAGAGCGTGGACACCGCGTCGGAGCTGGCGCCGCTGGAGCACGAGTGGGACGAGCTCGCCTCGCGGATCGGTGCCTCGCCGTTCATGCGCCCTGGCTGGATCGGCGCCTGGTGGCGGGCGTTCGGCGCCGGCAAGCTGGCGGTCCTGGCGGTACGCCGGCAGGATCGCCTCGCGGGGGTGCTGCCACTCGCCAGCCATCGAGGCGCGCTGGTGTCGCTGACCAACTGGCACACACCCGAGTTCGCCCCGATTGCAGAAGACGAGGGCACGCTTGACGAGTTGATCGAGGCGGCCCTGGCGCGCACGAGAGTGCGGTTGGATCTCTCCTTCCTCTACGAGGATTCCGCCGTCGCGGGGACCTGCGCGCGCCTCGGCCGGACGGCGGGCTTTCGCATCCTCGCTCGAGAGGCTCAACGCTCCCCGTACCTGGAGACCACGGACGACTGGGCCAGCTTCGAATCAGGGCTGCCGTCGCGGAAGACCAGCAAGTACCGTCGCTTTCGCAGGCGACTCGACGAGCAGGGGCAGGTATCGGTCGAGGCCTTGGACGGGGGCGACCGGCTCGCCGAGCTGCTGCACGAGGGCTTCGAGGTGGAGGCCGCCGGCCTGGAGGGCAGGCCCGGCGAAGCCATTCTCGCCCGCCCTGAGACGACCCGGTTCTACAGCGAGGTGGCCGAGTGGGCCGCCGAGCGGGGTTGGCTGCGCCTCTGGTTCCTGCGGCTCGACGGAGTGCCGATCGCCTTCGGGTACGGGCTGGAGCACGACGGGGTCTTTTGGGACCTCAAACTCGGACACGACCCGGGCTACGCGCGATTCGGGCCGGGCGTCCTGCTGATGGAGGACCGAATCCGCCACGCGTTCACCTCCCCCCTGGAGCGATTCGAGTTCCTCGGGGAGGCCGAGCGACACAAGCTCGATTGGACGGACGCCGTGCACGTCAAGCAGCGCTTCCAGGCCTTCGCGCCGACCATCGGCGGCGCCGTCAACAGGATCGCCTGGCAGCGGGGCCGCCCGATCTTGAAGCGCCTGCAGCGCCATAGCTAGCAAGGCACGCAGAGGATGCGAAGGCGCCTACCGGAATCGAACCGGTGTAAACGGCTTTGCAGGCCGCTGCGTAGCCACTCCGCCAAGGCGCCGTGCACGGCTAGCGTAGCGAGGCCCGGGGCGGGGTCGGAGCCGCCTGGGCGCCCGTAATAGGCTGCCTTCGTGGCCGCGGTCGAGCTGAAGCGAGAGGGTGAGCTGGCCTACCGCGAGGCACGCCCCGAGTCGCCTCGCGAGACAACGCCGGTGCTGTTGGTTCATGGCTACCCCGAGAGCTCGTTGATGTGGCGAGGGCTGTTGCCCCCGCTCGCCGCCGCCGGGCGTCGCGCCGTCGCCCCCGACCTCCCCGGCTACGGCAACTCGCCGCCGTTTCGCTCCGGGACCTGGGAGCACCATGTGGAGGTCGTCGAGGAGTTCCGTCAGGCCCTGGGGCTTGATCGAGTGGTGTTGGGCGTTCACGACTGGGGCGGGTTGATCGGCATGCGATGGGCATGTGACTATCCCGACGCGGTTGCCGGCCTGATGATCAGTAACACGGGCTTCTTCCCCGATGGCAAGTGGTCTGCGATGGGCAAGACGCTCCGCACACCTGGGGATGGGGAGGCGGCACTCGAAGGCATCGACCGGGACGGATTGGCCGCGATGCTGCGGGCGACCGGAGAAGGCTTCGACGACGACGCCATCGACGAGTACTGGAAGGCGTTCACGACCACGGAGGGGCGCCGGGGACAACTGGAGCTGTACCGGTCAGGCGACTTCGAGAAGCTGGTCCCCTACGAGGGGCGATTGGCGGCCCTCGGCGTCCCGACACTGATCATCTGGGGGGAAAACGACGCGTTCGCGCCGGTGGCGGGCGCCCATCGGTTTCACAAGGAGATCCCCGGCTCCAAGCTCGTCCTGATCGAGGGCGCCGGCCATTTCGTCTACGAGGACGACCCGGAGCGCACCGCGCGGGAGATTGTCGACTTCCTCGCCGAGAGCGGCGTCTGAAGTGCGACGCAGATCCCCCTGATCTAGTCCCGCAGCCCGGCGGCCTCGAGGGCCTCGCCGTGGCTCTGGTAAGCGCGACCCCAGACGGCGAGCCCGTCGCGGAAGCGGAGCACCCAGCCGACCTCGGTATCAAGGGTGATGCCGCTCCTGAAGCGGGCCCGAAGATGGCCGAGCGCCATCACGACGTCGCCCTCGTCTCGAACCTCGTCGATGCTCGCCTCGAACTCCTCGAAGGTGGCGTTCAGGTTCGCCCACCACCGCCTCACCCCTTCGTGTCCCCGGTAGGCGACGTCGCCCTCGACCTGCGCCGAGAACGGATACCACTCGATCTCCGGGTGAGAGGTCTCCAGGAGCGGCTCGATGTCGTGCCGCAGGAAGGCGTCCATGCCCCTGTGGAAGAGCTTCACGTTCTCCTCCGACACGGCCTACTCCTTGAGCCCAACGGCTTCGAGTGCTTCGGCGTGGCTTTGGTAAGCGCGACCCCAGACGCCGAGCCCGTCGCGAAAGCGGACAACCCAGCTGATCTCGGTATCCAGGGACACGCCGCTCCGGAACCGGGCGCGAAGCTGGCCGAGTGCGAGAACGGTGTCGTCGAGGTCTCGTACCTCATCAACACTCGCCTCGAACTCCTCGAAGGCGGCGTCCAGGTTCGCCCACCACTGCCTTAGGCCCTCGTGACCGTGGTAGGCCTCGCCGCCCTCGACCTGGGCAGTGAACGGATACCACTCGATCTCGGGGTCGGAGGTCTCCAAGAGCGGCTCGATGTCCCGCCGGTTGTAGGCCTCAATCACCCGCTTCAAGGTCTCGACGTTCTGCTGCGACATCTACCCACGCAGTATCTCGACCTCGCGCGGGTCGAGCTCGATGCCGCAGTGCGAGCAGACGACTTTGGCGTGAGTCAGGTGCCTGCAGGGCCGGTGACGCAGACGCAGCTCCTGCTCACCGCCGGCTGGAAGGTGGGCGTCGGCCCAGTGGAGCATTGCGAGGATCGCTCCGTAGAGATCGCGGCCGGCATCGCTGAGCACGTACTCGTACCAATCGGGATCGGTGCGGTAGCGCCGCCGCTCGAGCAGGCCATCAGCCACTAGAGCCTTGAGCCGTGCCGCGAGCACGTTGCGGGCGATGCCCAGGTTTCGGACCAGCTCGCCGTAGCGACGCACGCCGTAGAAGGCCTCGCGCAGGATGAGGATCCGCCAGCGGTCGCCAAGCACGTCGGCCGCCCGCTCGATCGAGTCGCGCCGACGCGGCACCTGGTTCGCGGCGCGCAACCGGTTTTCGTCGCTGGCTGGATTCATTGCGAAACTAGTTGCGGAATGCTACTACTCCGTCATGAACGACACCGATAGCCCCTCGTCCGGTTTCAAATTTCTCAACTACGCCGAGGACGGCCCCGTCGCCCGGATCACGCTCGATCGACCCGAGAAGCGGAACGCCCTCTCGATTGCCCTCAGCGACGAGCTGGTCGGAGCGATAGATCGCGTTCGGCGCTCGACGACCCTCAAGGTGGCGGTGATCGACGGAGCCGGCGAGACGTTCTGCGCCGGCGACGACATCACCGAGATGCACACTTGGGGGGATGCCAACGGGGTCATGCGCCGAGTCCACATTTACCAGTCGATGGCCAACGCCCTCGAGGAGCTCGACAAGGTCACGATCTCCGCGGTCGACGGCTTCGCTGTCGGCGGCGGGCTCGAGATCACGATGGCCTGCGACTTCGTGGTCGCGACGCGGCGGGCGGTCTGGGGAATGCCCGAGGTCGACGTCGGCATCACCCCGGGCTGGGGAGGCACCACCCGCATGGCCCGCCTGATCGGCCGGCGGATGACCAAGGAGGTGAATCTGCTCGGTGCCCTGCACCCAGCGGCCCGGGCGGTGCAGCTTGGACTCTGGAACCGGGTGGTCCCGGACGATCGACTCGAGGCCGAGGTGGACGCGCTGGTCGAGGTCCTCCTGTCGAAGAATCAGCAGGCGGTGCGCCAGCTCAAGTTCATCATCAACCGGGGCGTCGAGGCCGACCTCTACACCGCGCAGGGCTTCGAGGCGCTCTCCGCCGGGCTCACCGGTGCCGTCAACGGAGGCTGGGAGGTGCCCGACGCGGACGCCGGCCAAGGGATCGTGGGCTTCACGGACAAGGGCAGCCTCTGGCAGCAGCGCCGTAGGCTGGCGCGCGAATTCTGGTCAGACGGCCCCGTCCCCGCGGAGCCCGCGGAGAGGTCATGATCGGGGTCCTGCGATGAGCGGCAAGTGGACCACGGCCGAGATCCCCGATCAAAGCGGAAGGATCGCGATCGTGACCGGAGCGAACAGCGGGCTCGGTCGCATCACGGCGCGCGAGCTGGGACGCCAGGGGGCTGGGGTCGTGGTGGCATGCCGCAGCCTTGAGAAGGGCGAAGCCGCCGCCGAGGAGATTGAGGCCGAGGCGGGTGGACCCAAGCCCAGGGTCGCCCGGCTCGACCTCGGCAGCCTCGACTCGGTTCGCAGCTTCGCCGACGAGTTCTCCGGCCAGCGCGTCGATCTGCTCATCAACAACGCCGGGGTAATGATGACCCCGCAGCGGGCGACCAGCGATGGCTTCGAGCTGCAGCTGGGGACCAACCATCTCGGGCATTTCGCGCTAACGGGACTGCTGCTGGAAGCCGTCGAAAGATCCGATTCGGGGCGCATCGTCACGCTGAGCAGCAACGAGCACAAGGGCGGGCGGATCGACTTCGATGACCTCCAGATGGAGCGTGACTACAGCCCGCGCGACTCCTACCAGCGCTCGAAGCTCGCCAACGCGGTGTTCGCCATCGAGCTCGACCGTCGCCTGCGAGCCGCCCGGTCCTCGGCGATCAGCGTCTTCGCCCACCCGGGATACTCGGCCACCAACCTGCAGTCAAGCGGCCCGACCGGGGTCACCAAGGCATTGCTGGCGATCAGCAACCGCGTCGTCGCCCAGAGCCCGGAGCGAGGCGCCCTGCCAACCCTCTACGCGGCGACGGCGCCCGGGGTGGAAGGAGGCGCCTACTACGGTCCGGACGGCTTCGCCCAGATGCGAGGCTTTCCAAGGAAGGTCGAGGCGATCTCCGACGCTTACGATCCCGAGATCGGTCAGCGCCTGTGGCGGGTCTCGGAAGAGCTCACCGGCGTCAGTTACTTGTAGGCAATGCCGGCACTGCCCGGGCCGGTCAGAGGCAGGATCTCAACATCCTGGAACCCCACCTCCGCGCACCACTTGGCGAAGTCAGCCCCGGTGAAGTCGAAGGCGTCGCCGAACTCGATCAGCATGTTGAGCGACATCATCAGGCCGAACGCGTTTTCGCGCCGCGCGTCGTCGATCAGGTTCTCGATGGCGATCAACGCGCCCCCTTCGGGGAGGGCCTCGTAAGCCGATCTGATCAGGTGCATCTTCCGATCCAGGTTCCAGTCGTGCAGGATCAGGCCCATCGTGATCACATCCGCTTTGGGCAGGGGATCTGTGAAGAAGTCGCCCGACGCGACAGCCACGCGGTCGGTCAGTCCCGCGGCCGCGATGGCCTTCTCGGCGATCGGCGCGACGACCGGGAGGTCGTAGCTCGTGCACCGAAGATGTGAATGGCGCCCGGCCAGGATCGTGCAGAGCTGGCCGGTGGCACCGCCAACGTCGCAGACCGTCTCGTACTTTGAGAAGTCGAACTTCTCCGCCAATGCCTGGAAGTTGCCGAGCGAGGTGCCCTGCATCGCTTCCATGAACTGCTCGAGCCTCGCCGGGTGGCTGTAGAGCTCCTCGAACATCGGCTTACCGGTGTGCTTGATCTCGTTTTGGGGCTTGCCCGTCTGCAGCGCCTCCGTGAGGTCGCCCCAAAACCGATACAGCCGTGCGTTGGACATCTCCAGGATTCCGCCGATGTAGGTCGGGCTCCGCTTGTCCAGGAACGCCGCGGTCTCTTCGGTGTTGCGATAGCGGCCAGCGCTACCGTCGCCGTCTCGCTCCAGCAACCGCAATGCGACGAGCGTGTCCAGAAAGTCGTAGATCGCTCGCGGGTGAAGGCCCAGTCGTTCGCCGATCTCCTCGCCGGTCATCGATTCGGCGCCAAGGCGCGTGAACAGCTCCAACTCCACCGCTGACAGCACCGTCTTCGACGGCCAGAACCCCATCCCGACCTGCATGATGTGGGATGGATCGAGTTCGACTCGCGACATGGCCTACTCCCCCAGCCCGGCCGCTTTGAGCGCCTCGGCACGGTCCATGAATCCCTGCATACGAACGATGCGCCCGTCACGCAGATCGAGGACAGACGCCGTGTCGACCACTAGCTCTACTCCGCTGCTCTTGCCGCGCTGGTATTCGCGTTGGAAGACAACCACCTGGTCCCCAGCATCGATGAACTCCTGTGGCTCGAACCGGTGCTCATCCCATATCTCGTTGTCCTCGATCTCGAACCGCTGCCTGATCCCATCCGGGCCGCGGACAACCACGTCTTCTTCGAGGCCGCCGATGGTCCCGTGCAGTTCCACAGCAGGATCGAGCAGCTTCGCCGCTCTGTCCCAGTCCCTTCGGTTCCAAGCTTCGATAGATCGCCGCACGATCTCCACGTTCTGCTGCGACATCACCCGGGCAGTATCTCGCGCTGGCGGAAACGCGCGTCTGCCGCCTACGCGTTCGGCTCGATGTTCTGATTGACGCGGAAGAAGTTGTCTCCGTCGTATGTCGCCTTCGCCTTCGCGAGGCGGTCGTAGTTGTCGCGGTAACTGGCGCGAACCCGCTCCTGCCCTTCGTCCATCATCATGTTCACGTACGCGCCGCCCGCGGAATGCGGGTGCAGGGCCTCGAAGTAGTCGACCGTCCAGCTGCGGATCTCGTCGACGTTAGCCGGATCCGGATCGACCCCGGCGAACACCGAGCCCCAGGTCGCGTCGCGGTAGCTCCAGGGCGTGTCGGACGGCCCGAGGTCGTGGGCGGCGCCATCGATCGGGTACAGGTGCATCGTCGACTTCCATGTCGGCATCTCGGCGCCGAACCGCGCGTGGGCCTCGACCGCCTCGTCGGGGATCTCCTTGACGAAGTCGGCGCGCCAGTACCACTGGTCGCCCTTCGGGTAGACCTCGTCGAAGGCGCTCTGCAGCGCGGGGTGCGGCATCTGCTGCACGCCGTGAAGAAGCGGCTCGGGCAGGCGCTCGAGCAGCGGAGCCATCGCCTTCGCCGCCTCCTCCTCGTCGCCGACGTAGCACCAGACGACACCGCAGACCTTGCGCAGGTGGATCTCCTCGGGGAACGGTGGAGCCGGGGGCACGGTCGCGAAGGCGAAGAACCCGTTCAGCTCGCGCGGCGCGCTCGGCAGGAACTCGCGGTAGACCGAGAGGACCTCGGCACCCGCCTCGACCGGCCAGAACGTCGGGCCGCCGACGACCGTGTCGACCTCGTGCAGCCGGAACTTGAACGAGGTGACGACGCCGAAGTTGCCGCCGCCGCCCCTGATCGCCCAGTACAGATCGGCGTTCTCGTCCTCGCCGGCGCGGACGCGCTCGCCGCTGGCGAGAACGAGCTCAGCCTCGAGCAGGTTGTCGATCGCGAGTCCGCACTTGCGGGTCAGGTGCCCGAGGCCGCCGCCGAGGGTCAGGCCTCCTACCCCGGTCGTCGAGATGATCCCGCTCGGCGTCGCGAGCCCGTGCTCGTTCGTTGCGCGGTCGACCTCGCCCCAGGTACAGCCACCGCCGACGCGAACGGTGCGGGCCTGCGGATCGACTTCGACGCCTTTGAGCGGCGCGAGGTCAATCACCACGCCGTCGTCACACGTCCCCATTCCGGCGCCGTTATGGCCACCGCCGCGGATGGCCACGAGCAAGTCGTGATCACGGGCGAAGGTGACGGTCTTGGCCACGTCGTCGGGGCCCGCGCACCGCGCAATCAACGCCGGCCGCTTGTCGATCATCGCGTTGTAGACCTTGCGCGCCTCGTCGTAGTCGGCGTCTTCAGGTCCGATCAGCCGCCCCTCGAAGCTGGCAATCTCCTGGCGCGCGGCGCTTGCTGGTGACGCGACGTTGCTCATGCTGACCTCCGTGTTCTCCGAGGGGTTTCTTGTAGGGCTTTCGCTGCAGGTTCGACCCTAGATCACACGGGGCCGCTTGTCCATGCCCTTCGTTGATTGTCGCTTCTCTTTCGCGCAACAACCGCGAGGTGTTCCCGCCTGTCGCGATCTGACGGAGGTCTGGAGAAGAGCGGCTGATGTGTTGAAAATCCCCGCCAAGTGGCTTGTTTATGCGGCCTGTCAGGCAGCTGCTACCACCGGCGCTACCAGTTTTCGTCAGTCCTGCCTGCCGGTCGACCGGTAACCGCCGAGGGCTCGTCATCGGATCGATCGATTGGCGGCTCCCGCTGCGTCGCGGGCGACCGGGCAAGCGCCGTCCGCTCCCACCGCTCGCGGAACTCCGGATCCTCGAGCTCATCGGCAAGAACGTAGTCGTTTGAGATCAGCTGGTCCATCGCGCAGCCCGATCGCGGTGGTCAGGCGTTTCGGACCAGATCGGCGACGACCTCGTCGACGCCTTTACCCCGCTCCGCCGCGATTCGCTCGAGGCGCTTGGCATCCTCACCCTCGACGCTCACGACGATCGTTACCCGTCCGCCTGAGCCGGCCTCGACGACCTGCACGTCGCGTGGGTCGACCGCGGCGAGATCAGCATCGAAGTCACCAGGCTGGGGCTCGGGGTCTGTCCAGGGATCCTTAGGCATCTCAACTCCCGAGAATCTTACGCTCACGATCCGTCGCGCTCCAGCCTGTGACTATCACCCACGTCGTCGGATCGGAGGTCCTCTCCACGACGAGTGTCAGGGCGCGACCTCCGTCGGTGCGCCCGATCACCAGCCGTCGAGCAAGCTCCCGCTCGGTCCTCCGGCGCCGGCCGGTGTTTCGCACGATCACGTAGCGGTTGTCGATCAACTGCTGGGCTTCGTCGATCGAGATCGCCCGCGCGCCGAGCTTCTCGGCGGCGACCCTGGTGGCCAGCAACTCATGGATCACGTCCACGCCGCCAGGTGTACAGGACCGCCATGACAGCAACGGCTCTACTATCGCCCCAGCCGGTCGCAAGGGCTCGAGGAGCGAGAATCGGTACCAGCCGAGCTACCACTCGCGCCCGGAATCGCGAACTCACTGGGTCAAACCAAGCCTGTCGCGATCTGACGGAGGTCTGGAGAAGAGCGGCTGATGTGTTGAAAATCCCCGCCAAGTGGCTTGTTTATGCGGCCTGTGGGGATGCTGCTACCAGCCGGGCTACCAGTTTTTTCGCGCATGACAGGAACGCGACTGGTAGCGCTTGGCGCACCGGCTGGTCGCGCTGGCGGCTCGGTCACGGGGCGCGCCGGACGGTCACCGACGTCGCGATCCATTGACGACGGCCGCTCTCTCCGAGCTTCGGCTCGAGAGTTAGTGACGTCCACCATTTCGGTTCGGGGTGACCGGCTCGGCGGTCTCCAGCGCGGGCTCGTCGGCCATGTCGTGCTCTTTAACCTGATGACCTCGGTCGCGTAGCCGCCTGGCGATCGCCTCGCCGATCTCACGCGTGCTGCCGTGCTTGGTGGCTGTGATGACGTGGATGCCCATGCCATAGCCACAGATCGCCCGCGGTCATGAGGCGTGAGCGGCCGTCGCTAGAGCCGCGCCACGCTACGGGTCGAGGGCCATCGGTTCGCGATGCCACGCCCGGTCGAGAGTCACCTCCACCTCGATCCCATGATCAGGCGGCGGCTCGAGTTCGTGGGGGGGTGCATCGCCAGCCAGCATCGCCGAGAGGTACTTGCCGGCGATCTTCTGCGGAGGCCACCACAGCGGGTCGAGGCTTGTCGCTCCCTCGCCGCCGCCCCCGCCGATGTCCGCTTGCAGATTCAGTGTTTCGTCCCCCGTTATGAGCTTGCCGCGAATCACCGGATGAAACGGCCGCGGCTCAATCGGTGCCCCGGCCTCGGCGGCGATGTGCTCGGCGGCTGCGTCAGCCTGCTGTGCACCGAGACCGCCGTGCTTCACCGGGAAGTTCGTCCCGTCGCCGGCGGCATAGACGCCGGTCGCACCCGGAACTCGCGCGTGCTCATCGATGGGGATGAACCCGTGCTGGTCTGCCGGCAGGCCGGGCAGGGCAGGCCCATGCAACTCGGGCAGTGCCACGACGGCGCCGGCGGCGAGCTGTTCGTGTGCCGGCTCCAGTGCCAAAGTTCCCGCGGCATCCTCAGCGGCACGCACTCCGGTGCGGATCTCGATCCCGCGGCTTGCCAGCATCGACGCGATTGCGTCGCTTGCGACCGGCCCGAAGACAAATAGCGGCTCCGGCTCCGGGGTGACGATCGTGAGGGTGACGTCAAGCGACAGCGACCGGGCGCGCTGCTCGGCCATCAACGCCAGCTCGTAAACCGGAAGCGGCCAGCTGCCTGTCGGCGGCAGGACGAATGCGATCCGATTTGACTCGTGCTCAGCGGCTTGGTGGAGCAACGCGTCGATGTCGATCGGATCCCCGGACGTGCGCAGCGTCGCAGCGTGCACGAAGACGATCCGCGGCTTCGCACCCACGCAGACGATCACCGCGTCGAAGTCGAACTGCGCGCCGTCGTCGAGCAAAGCCTGGCGCTGCTTCGCGTCGATGCTGCGCAGTCCCCGCTTCAGGAAGGTGCCGCCGGCCTCCGAGACCAGCGGCTCGAGCTCGAATCGCGTTGCCACTTCCGCCGAGAACGGCTCCTGGACCGTGAGCGGCTTGTAGACGAAGTCTGGTCGCGGAGCCACCAGCGTCACCGTGACGCGATCGGGGACAAGGTCGCGAAGCGCCAGCAGGGCTTCCAGGCCCGTCACTCCACCACCTGCAATCAGCACCTTTGCCGGCTCTCCTACGCTCCCATTCATGCGCTGCGATGCAGGCTAGAGGACCGACGCAGGCTGCGAGCGCTCGAATCAGACACCGAGCAGCCAGCTGAGCAGCATCATCATCGCCGCGCCGGCCGCGACGCCCGCGACTGCCATACGCGGATCCGCGCGCACAGCCGATGGGGCGAGCTCGATCACCACCAGCGCCAGCATCGCGCCGGCCGCGAACCCGAACGAGATCGGCAACAACGGCTCGATTTCCTCGACGAGGAGGAACGCGATCGCGGCGCCGGCCGGCTGCGGCGCGCTGGTCGCGACGGCTCCCCAGAACTGGCGCGAACGTGAGAGCCCGGCCGCGGCCATCGGGATCGCCACGCTGGTCCCCTCGGGGATGTTCTGAACCGCGATCGCGGCGATCACGAACAGGCTCAGCCCGGCGGTGTCTGAGGCGTAGGCCGTGCCGATTGCGAAACCCTCGGGCAGGCTGTGGACCAGGAGGACGACGAAAACTAGTAGCGAGGTGCGCAGGCTCGCGCTCAAGGCGCGTTCGACGTGGCGCTGGCGCGCCTCGAGCGCGCTCCGAATCCCTACCAGGAACAGGGCGCCGGCCGCCAGGCCGGCGCCGACCGAAGCCGCTGGCCCTTCGTCGAGGCCGGGCAGGATCAGCCCCGCCACGGAGGCGACGGTCATCGCCCCCGCTGCGAGCCCGAGAAGCAGCGGTTGCAGCGCCGCCGCCCGCGTCCCGAGCAGGAAGACGGGAATCGCGCCGAGGCCCGTCGCCAGGGCGGTCCCGGTCGCGGCCAGCAGGAGGATCAGCATCTAGGAGAGCCGTGAGCGCCCGCGGCCCGCCTCACACCACCACCGCCACAACGATCGCCAGGTAAACCGCGATCGAGAGCAGATCCTGAATCACCGTCGCCAACGGCCCGGACCCGAAGGCCGGGTCGGTGCCGAGGCGCTGAAACGCCGCCGGTAGCGCCATCGCCACCACCGTCGCGATCGAACAGCTCGCGAACATCGCCAGCGCGACCGCGACGGCGACTTCTGCATCTCCCCAGCCGAACGGCTACCGGACTGGTAGCAGGTGGCCGTCCTGCTGGTCGCCGCCGCATTCGCCGGACGAGCGCTACTGCATCCGCCAGGCCTGGGCAAGCAGTCGTCTCCTTTACTTCGTTCGCGGACCGGCCTCCGGGGTTGTTTTCGGGAACAAGGGCGCGCCCCGCAGGGTCGCGTAGTCGCCGGCCCCGCCGGCGACGGCCATCGCTCCGATCAACGCCAGGAAGACGCCGATCTCGCGGCTGGCGCCGTCGGGGAAGTCGAAGATGACGACCCAGGCGAGCAAGACCGTCGCGACCACCCCGAGCAGATCGGCCGCGCCGCTCAGCGAAAGATCGGGTCGAAAGAGGCCGAAGCGCCCGCCCGTGAGCGCCATTCCGATCGCGGCCAGCCCGACGATGAGGAGGAAGACGTCGGCCATCGTCCACAGCTCCCAGCCGCTCCGGTCCACGTCCGCGGCTCCCGCCCAGGGTAGAAAGAGGGAGATGATCAGCAGTGCGCCCCCGGTCCCGCAGACGAGTTGTCCGAGTCCGTACTTGGTCGAGGTCATTGGGCTCCTCCTAGCCCTCGCGCCAGCGCGAGCAGCTCGTCACGGTCGGTCGGCAGGTTCTCGAGCAGCTCCGCGGTCGCCCGGTCAGCGGGGAACAGCAGCTCGACGGCGAGCTCGGAGGTGGTCACCTCGAACGGGGTGTCGAACGTGGCGAACATGCCGAAGAAGGACAGCTCGCCGCCGCCGGGCCCGTGCATCCTGACTGGGCCGAGGATCTCGCTACTGCCGAGATGGGAGGCGGGATCGCGCTCCGGCTCCGGCACGGGGTAGCCCGCGATTTCCTCGACCAGCGCAGCGAGCTCTTCGTCGCCGCTGACCGCGAGCTGCCGCTCGAGCCGCTCGAGCCAGTGCGCGTGCCAGTCGCCGAGGTTGACCATCAGCGGCCCCAGCCCCCGCGGGTGGAGACCGAGGCGCATCACGTTGATTGGGGGCTCGAGGAGCGCGGGATCGACATCGACGACGGCGGCCAGCGCATACATCGGGGAGTTGGCAGCGACCAGGTTCCAAGTCCGGTCGGCGGCGACGGCCGGGTAGGGCTCATGGCCATGGAGGATCACGTCGAGCGCATCGCGCACCGGCTGAAGCTCGGCGTCCTCGAGGGAGCGCTCGGGGAAGGCTGGGGCGTGGCCCGCGGCGAGCAGCAGTCGATTCTGCTCGCGGAACGGAACCTCCAGCCGCTGGAGGACCCGGAGCAGCATCTCGCGGCCCGGCTTCGAGCGGCCGGTCTCGACGAAGCTCAGATGGCGCGCCGAGATGCCCGCCTCGAGCGCCAGCTCGAGCTGCGTAAGCCGTCGCCGCTCGCGCCACTCGCGCAGGAGCGGCCCTACCTCGGGCTTGGAGCTGACAGTCGCCATCCGGCGGCGACTCTAGCCGCCTGGGGTCCAGCGGTCGATTACCCCGAGGTAATCGACAGCTCCACCATGCACTGCGACAATTCCCGCCGCCCACGACCCGGAGGTACACCGATGACAACAGGAACGGCGGCAACGAGAGCGCGAGGTACGCACATCCGGGCTCTCAACGCGCGTCGCTGCGCGGGCCTGAGCGGGATCGCGGTCGCGGTGCTGTTCGCCGCTGGGAACGCGCTCTGGGCCCTCGACTGGTCATAACGTCGCTATAGAGGGACTGATGGCAGAGCGATTCGACGTGATCATCGTGGGCGCCCGGTGTGCCGGCTCGCCGCTGGCCACCTTCCTCGCTCGGGCCGACCTGAGGGTGTGCGTCGTCGACCGCGCGCGGTTTCCGAGCGACACGGCTTCCACCCATGGCGTGCAGCCCTCTGGGGTCAAGATCCTCGACCGGCTGGGCGTGTTGGAACCGCTCTTGAAGGTCACCCCGCCGATCGAGCGCGGGACCATCGCCTTCGATGACGAGCGTGTCGAGCTCAATGACTTCACGAAGCTGGTCGGGGCGCCGATGCTGAGCCCGAGGAGGGTCACACTCGACGCGGTCCTCCTCGAGGCAGCCGCCGCGGCAGGTGCCGAGGTCCGGACCCAGACGGCGGTTACGGGCCTGCTCGAAGACCGCGGCCGTGTCGCAGGGGTGAAAACCAAGTCAGGAGAGCTGCGCGCTCCGCTCGTGGTGGGCGCCGACGGGGTTCACTCGGCCGTGGCTCGCCTCGTTGGGGCCGCGAAGTACCACCAGACGCCCGCAGGCAGGCTCTTCACCTGGGCGTACTTCGAGGGCGCGGACGCAGACGACGGCCACATGTGGCTGGGCGGCATCGGCGACCACGGGTTCCTCGCCTTCCCGACCGACTCCGGCCTGTTCATGGCCGCCGTCGTCCCCTCGATAGATCGCAGGGACGAGGTGCTCGGCGACCGGGAGGCCGTCCACGCGGCAGAGTTGGCCTACTGGCCTGAGCTCGAGGCCGCGTTGGCGGGGGCGAAGCGAGTCGGGCCGGTCCGGCTGATGTCGCGGGACGGCTTCTTTCGGCAGTCCGCCGGGCCCGGCTGGGTGCTGGTCGGCGACGCCGGCCACTTCAAGGATCCCACGCCGGGCCAGGGGATTTCAGATGCCCTTCGACAGGCCGTCGAGCTGGCGCCCGTGGTCGAGAAGGCCCTCGGTGGCGGAGACGCCGCCGATCGGGCGCTGCACGATTGGTGGTGCTGGCGTGATCGAGACGCCTGGGAGATGTACTGGTTCGCTCACGAGATGGGTGCTTCCGGCCCGCCCCCGCTGCTGGTTCAGGAGATCCAGCGTCGCATCGCGGCCGACCCGCGGCTCACCGACGGGCTGTTGCGCGTGCTCAACCACGAGCTCGCCCCTTCGGCGGTGTTCACTCCGTCCCTCGCCCTGGCCGCCACATCCAAGGCGCTCCTCACGAGCACAGGACAACGCAAGATCCTCCTCCGTGAAGCGCGGACCCTCGCCGCCAACAACTGGCGCCGGCGTGCGCCATCACCTCCCTCACCGGCCGCGAAGCGTCGGCGCGGTGTCCGTGGCCTTCGGTTCCCCGGTAGGTCGTCCGTTGAATGGCGTCGGCCTTCGTCGCGGCGGGTCGTACCCTAAGCCGACCCCGCTAAGACATCGGCTGCCATGCGGTCGTTTGGACCCGGCGCGGTGCTCTGTCGGGAATACCCACCCGGTGAGGAGCCCCTAGAGGGGGGCGGCAAACGGATCGCGACTCCCCCCCCAGGCCACGAGAGCAGGAGCCGTCCGATCGAACTCGGGACTGCCGCATTGGACGATCAGCGGCAGTCTCGGCCGCTGGGTCGCCGCTCCTGCTCCGCGCGAAAGGGGGCAGCGTCGGCGTCACGCGAGGGGACCAACACCGCTCCCGCGCACGCGCGGCATCTCAGCTCTCGGGGCCTACGAATCTGTAGCCCATGCCAGGCTCCGTGATCAGATAGCGAGGATGGGAAGGGTCGGGCTCGAGCTTTCGACGCAGCTGCGCGAGGTAGACGCGGAGATAGTTGGTCTCGGTCTCGTAAGCGGGCCCCCAGACCTCCTTCAGGAGCTCGCGCTGACCGACCAGCCTTCCCTGCTCGCGGATCAGGACCTCGATGATGTGCCACTCCGTCGGTGTGAGCCGAACGGTTTTTCCGTCTGGGCCTTGGGCGCTCTTCGAGGCGAGGTCGATGGTGAAGTGCTCGGTCGCCACGACGGGGAGTTCTTGCCCGCTCTCGATGCGGCGAAGCGCGGCCCGCAAGCGCGCCAGGAGCTCGTCCATCCCGAAGGGCTTTGTCACGTAGTCGTCCGCACCGGCGTCGAGGGCGACGACCTTGTCGCCCTGCCCCGTGCGGGCCGAGAGCACGATGATCGGAGCCCGCGTCCAGCCGCGTAGTCCCTCGATCACCTCTACCCCGTCCAGGTCCGGCAGCCCCAGGTCGAGGACCACGACATCGGGCGGCAGGCGCGAGGCCGCGGCCAGCGCCGAGTGCCCGTCCTCGGCCATAGTCACCTCGTAGCCATGCGCGCCGAGGTTGATCCGCAGCGCGCGGCGCAGGCCGCGGTCGTCGTCGACGACCAGGACTCGCGTCATTCGGAGTCCGCCGCGGCGTCGCGAGATGCAGGTTGGCTCGCCGCCAACGGCAAGCGCAGGCGCATCGTCATCCCACCACCGGGCGTACGATCGGCAACGAGGACGCCGTCCATCGCCTCGACGAACCCCCTCGCCACCGTCAGACCGAGGCCGAGCCCACCCAGCTGACGGTCGTCGGCGCTGCGGAACGGCTCGAAGATATCGGCCTCCTCCTCCCTTGCCACCCCGCGACCATGATCGATGACGGCCAGCTTGGCGCTGCTGGCGCCGGCGAGAGCGGTGATCTCGATCGGCTCTGAGCTGCCCCCGTGGCGGATGGCGTTGTCGATCAGGTTGACCAGCACCCGTTCGAGCAAGCCACGGTCTGCCCGGACCGGGGGCAGATCCTCGGGCACACCAACCTCCACCTTGCCGACCGCATCAGGCTGTGCCAGCAGGGCCGCTGAGACAACCTCGACCAGGGACACGACCTCGGCCTGCACAGTCAGCTCGCCGGCCTGCAGGCGGCTGGCGTCGAGCAGGTTGTTGACGACGCTGCTGAGCCGGTCCGTGGACTCCTCGATCGTGGCCAGCAGCTCGTCGCGGTCGCTCTCAGACCAATCGACGTCACGCTGGCGCAGACTGCTGGCGGCGGCCTTGATCCCGGCAAGGGGCGTGCGGAGATCGTGGCCGACGCCGGCCAGCAGAGCGGTGCGCTGCCGGTCGACGGTCTCCAGCGTCTCGGCCTCCTTGGCCTTACCGCTCAGCTGGCGGCCCTCGTACGCGGTCTGGGCGGCCGCAGCGAACGCCTCCAGGATCCGCTGGTCCTCGGCGAAGAGCGCCGGCCCTCGACCCACCATCCGCAGGTGCGGCCCGATCGGCACGTCGAAGCGCAGCGTCGCCTCGCGTCCCGGAGGGGCCCAGCCCGCTTGCTCGGCGTCGATCCACTCCCCGCTTCCGCGCTGGCGCACCTTCAGCGCCACCGACTCCATCCTGAACGCCTTCCGCGCCCGTTCGAGGACGCCGTGAAGCGTCTCCTCCTTCTCGAGCTCGGCGCCTGCGAGCTCCGACAGCGTCTCTGCCTCCGCGCGCGCCTGCTCCGCCGCCTGCAGCCGCCTTCTCGCCACCTCGACGGCAACGCTTACAGACGCCGCGACGCCCACGAACACCACGAGCGCGACCGCCTGATCGGGGTCGGCGATAGTGAGCTCGTGAACCGGCTCGACGAAGAAGAAATTGATCAATACCGCCGCGGCGACGCCGCAAGCGACCCCGACGACGATCCCGCCCACCACGGCGATCGCGATCACCGCGACAAGGTAGAGCAGCACCTGTCCCTCGAGCGAAAGCACGCCCTCCAGCGCGTCGAGCAGAAGGGTGAGCAGCGCCAGCAGCACCACCGCGAACACGAGCCCGGTTAACTGGCGCCGTCGCGTCAGCCCGAGTCGCGGGGACCGGCTCTTGGGCGCCGCCTCGTCGAGCAGGTCCTCGGCGCGAACATGGGTGATGCCGGGCTCCTCCCTCATCGCAGCACCCACGGAACGCTCGTCACCGTCACCGAGGGCTCGAACAGCAGCCGGGCCTTCAGTCGCAGCGCGGTTTGGTTGTGGAGCAGGTTCTGCCACCAGCGCTCCACGACATATTCGGGGATCACGATCGAGATGACGTCGCCGGGGTTCTCGCGCTGCAGCTGACGCACGTAGCGAAGCAGGGGCCGGACGGTCTCGCGGTAGGGCGACTCGATGACGACGAGCGGAACCGGAACTCCGCGCCGCTGCCACTCGCTCGGAAACGGGTCATCGACCTCGTCGGCTGCCACTCTCACCGCGCGCAGCGTGGCCGGGCTCGTGGCCTGGGCAAAGGCGAGCGCTCGAAGCGTGGGAGCCAGCAGGTTGGAGACCGGGACGATCGCGTGAATCTTGCCGGGCATCACGACGCCGGAGGCGGTGGGGGCGAGCCGCCGGCCGATCGAGCCGTAGTGCGCTTTGATCGCTTTCATGATCACGAAGAGGATCGGCGCGGCGAGGACGACGATCCACGCGCCCTGGGCGAACTTGGTCACCAAGACGATCACGAACACGAGCCCGGTGGCGACCGCGCCCGCGGCGTTCACGGCCTGCCTGCGCCGCATCGCCGCGCGCTCTGCGTCCTTGGCCTGTCGAATCTCACGCGCCCAGTGACGCACCATCCCCGCCTGGCTGAGTGTGAAGGACAGGAACACGCCGAGGATGTAGAGCTGGATCAGTCGCGTCACGTCGGCGTTGAAGGCGACGATCAGCAGACCGGCGACGAGCGCCAGCATCACGATTCCGTTGGAGTACACCAGCCGATCGCCCCTGTTGGAGAGCTGGTGCGGCAGATAGTTGTCGCGGCCGAGCAGCGAGGAGAGCACCGGGAAGCCGTTGAAGGCGGTGTTCGCCGCCAGGATCAGGATCGCCGCCGTGAAGCCCTGCAGCAGGTAGAAGGGCAGGGTCTCACCGAACGTCGCCAGCCCCACCTGGCTGAGCGCGGTCTTCTGCTCGGCGCCAGGCGCCAGCCCGATCAAATCGCCGGCGCTCTCCGCCATGTGCACGTCGGCGGCTAGCGCCAGCGCCGTGATGCCCGCGAACATCGTCGTCGCAAGCGCCGCCATGATCAGCAGCGTGGTGGCCGCGTTGCGGGCCTTCGGATGCTCGAACGCGGGCACGCCGTTGGAGACCGCCTCGACGCCGGTCAGGGCGGTGCAGCCGGACGCGAAAGCCCTCAGGACGAGGAACACCGTTAGCAGCCCGCCGGTGTCGGTGGCCTCGCGGATCTGGTAGCTCGCGCTCTCCGCCGTCAACCCGGCGCCGAAGGCGAGCTTGAGGAAGCCGACGGCCAGCAAGGCGTATATACAGAGCACGAACCCGTAGGTGGGGACCGCAAACGCGCGCCCGGATTCCTTCACCCCGCGAAGGTTCATCGCCACCAGCACGACGACGAATCCCAGGGAAAGCTCGACCGCGTACGGCGCGAGCGACGGCACCGCGCTGGTGATTGCCGCGATCCCGGCCACCACCGAGACCGCCACGGTGAGCACGTAGTCGATCAGCAGCGCCGAGGCGGCGGTCAGCGACGCGTTCTCACCCAGGTTCGCTCGGCTGACCGCATAGGCCCCGCCGCCGTTCGGATAAGCCTGGCATGTCTGCCGATACGAGATGACGACGATCGTCAGGAGCGCCACCACCGCTAGTGCGACCCAGGAAGTCAGATGCAGCAGCGCCAGGCCCCCGAGCGCGAGCACGATCAGGATCTGCTCGGTGGCGTATGCG
The DNA here is from genome assembly GCA_038040415.1 of Actinomycetota bacterium. Classification (GTDB taxonomy): domain Bacteria; phylum Actinomycetota; class Thermoleophilia; order Solirubrobacterales; family 70-9; genus AC-56. The sequence goes on along the minus strand of JBBPIK010000002.1, from coordinate 79,670 downwards.
ACCGAGGAAAGCGGGTCCGAGCAGAACACCGGCAGGGCGATCCGCTTCGGCAGCAGTGTCTCCTCCAGCCGGTCGCTTCGCAGCGGCTCGCCAATCAACAGCCGGGACAGAACGCCCGCGCCCGTGGTCATGCGCCGGTTGTAACCGCTAGGTCGAGCGCAGCCGGCGATCTTGGCGCTTTCCTAACGCTCCCGATCGCGTTCTTAGCGCCTTCCTGACGCCCGCGCCGATCCGCCTCCCTCGCTTCTCGCTTCGCGCGACGAGCGGGCGTCTCAGACGACCTTCGGCAGACGCCCGCTTGGGACGACGAGCGGGAGTGTCGGCCGACGCACATCGCGTTCTCGTAAAGCGTGAGAAGCGGCAGCGACCGGTGGACGCCTCAGCCTCACCCGCCTCTGCTACCGGTCGAGCTACGACTCCTCGCCGGTTCGACGCCACTGACGCGAGGTTTCATGCCTGCCGTGATCTGCTGTAGGTCCAGAAAAGGAGCGGCTGATGTGTTGAAAACCCCCGCCAAGTGGCTTGTTCATGCGGGTCGTCGCCGCCTTGCTACCACCGCTGCTACCAGTTTCGGGCGCGTTGACTGCCAACTGGACTGGTAGCAACGCCCACCCGACCCACGCTCCGATCGCCATCGGCCGCCGAGCGACCAAACCGCGCCTCGGCTACTGCTTCCACGCGTAAGGAGGCGTCTGATCTACCCGCCCTTCTTCAAGCAGCGGGCGCTGAGCGAACCCTGATCTCGTCAGGGCTTACGACCAGAACTCGTCCCAGGCGTAGAGGTCGTTGAAGTGCTCCCGGCCGTCGACGACCTTGGCGTCCCTGAGCTCGAAGACGATGCAGTTGCTGACATCCAGGCGCTTGCCGTTTCGCTCCGCGGTGCTGCGCTGGAGGCCGATCACGCGACCGTCATCCCCTGCGAACAATTGCTGCAGTTCGGCCTTGAAGGTGCCCCCGGTCTCCTGCCCGATCTGGCCGAAGTAGGCGAGAGTCGCGTCGCGACCCTGGTAGTCCTTGGCCATTGAGCTACGCCCCGGCAAGTGCCACACAACGCTCTCGTCGAAGAGCTCGGTCAGTGTGTCGATGTCAGCCGCGTTGAAAGCGTCGTAAGCGCGCTGCATGATCGCCACGTTTTCATCTGCTGTCATTTTTCTCCTACCTCCTATCGGTGTCGCTGCGACCCTACACGCGACCGGGCTTCCCGCGATGGGCTCAACTCAACTGCTCCTTCGTCCGAGGAGCGGAAGCGACCGCCGGAACGCTGGGCGTAATCGGCTCTGCTACCAGCTGAGCTACCACTCGCACCCCGACGGGCGCGTCCCGGCGGCTGCCTCGGGCTTGCTACGAGACCGATAAGGCGCTGAAAAGAGCGGCTGATGTGAGCGAAATCCGCGCCATCTGGCTTGAACAAGCGGTCTGCAAGCGTGCTGCTACCAGCCGTGCTACCAGTTTCTGGCGCGTCGACTCGAGGCGACTGGTAGCACGTGACGCCCGGATGGTCGCGGCGCTTTCCGCCCCATCGCTATGACTTGGCACGCCCGTTGACGCCGCATTCGCAACGGCTGAGGTCGCCGCTGACTAGACCACCGGGCTTGCCGCCTTCCTACAGATCTGAGAGGGTGGGGCTGCGAAATATCCCAACGATCAGGAGGCCCTGATGCCGACGATCTCGCGTGAGGACGCAACGGTCGAGTTCGCCGATGGTGACGCCGAACTGCGAGCCGCACAGGCCGGGAACATGACGGTCGCCTTCGTCCGTGTGCCGCAGGGCGCCGACTTCAGGCCCGCACTCCAAGGCCTGCCCGGCGACATGTGCCAATGCCCGCACTGGGGCTACATGCTGAAGGGGCGGATCCGCATGCACACGCCGGACGGCGAAGAAGAGTATGCGGCGGGTGACGTCGTCTACTGGCCGCCAGGCCACGCCCCCGAGGCTCTGGAGGACTCGGAGTACATCGATTTCTCGCCGACCGACGAGTTCCGTCCCGTCCTCGACCACATCAAGGGCGAGTAGGTCCGCTACCAGCCGAGCTACCAGTCGCACCCTGAGTCGCGGGCTCGTCGCGCCAACTCACGCCTGTCACGGGTCGTAGAAGGCGCTGAAAAGAGCGGCTGATGGGATTCGAACCCACGACCTTCTGCATGGCAAGCAGACGCTCTAGCCAACTGAGCTACAGCCGCGCAGGCAGGGATTCTAGCCAGCGCTCCGCTAGCCAGTGCCGCCCGAGCCGCCAGGCGGACGCGCGTCCAGCGCCTCGTTAACGAGGCGATCGGCGCGCTCGTTCTCCTCCCGCGGCACGTTGCGGATCGACCAGCGCTCGAAGCCCTCCAGCGCCTCCCGGACCTGGGCGTGCAGATCGCGCAGGGCGGCGTCCTTGACCCGGTACTCGCCGCGCACCTGGCGGACGATCAGCTCCGAGTCGCCGACCAACTCGACGTCGCGGCCCCCCAGCGCCCGGGCGCGCTCGATCCCCAAGAGGAGCGCCCGGTACTCGGCGACGTTGTTGGTCGCCGGGCCGATCGTCTCGGATCTCTCCTCAAGGATCTCGCCGTCCGGTCGGGCCACCACGGCAGCGACCGCCGCCGGGCCGGGATTGCCACGAGCGCCCCCGTCCACGTTGACGACCAGTCGTGGAGCGCTCAAGCCTTCTTGCCGGACGCCTTGCGACCGGAGGAAGCCGGCTGTAGGCGCAGCGTGCCGTCGTCCGTCACGGCCGCGTTCCAGGCCCGCGCCTCTTCGGCGAGCTCGGAGACATCGTCGCCCTTGGCGACCTCGCGCACGGGCTCGTCGTGCCCATCGGCGCTCACCTCCCACTGGTACCAGGAGATCTCCCAGGCGACGGTGACCAGCGCCATCTGGCGCCCCGCGTCGGGGCGCACGGCTGCCCGCGGCTCCCCGAGCGAGCGGACCAAGCCAGCGACCTTGCGGCATTCGTCGCTGCCGTTGAACCTCTCGACGGCGCGACGCATGAGAGCCTCAGGGCCCCGGCGCGGGCGAGGCTTCTTCGGCGCCGCCTCACCAGCGGGCTGAGGCGCCGGTTCGCGCTTGGGCTGCGCCCGCGGCTTCGGCTTCGCCCTCTGCTGAGTGGCGGACTGCCCGGGCGCCCCGTTCTTCTCGGCGCTCGCTTCGGTGCTTGGGGGGTCGCGGCGACCGCCCCGCGCGCTCGAGCGGGCGCGGGACGCGGCGCGCTCGAGGCGCTTGCGAAGCGCTTCGCCGCGCCGGGCCCGGCTCGGTGGCGCATACGTTCCGGAGCCGGCCAGCTCGGCGGCGACCCAGCCGGACGACTCGGCGCGCGAGCGGCACAGCACGCAGACGCCCAGGCGCTGGCCCTGCGGGTTCACGTACTCGTGCGCCTGCTCGCCCTTGAGGATGGTCCGCCCGCAGACGGCGCAGTTGGGGAACGGGTCGTGCTGATCCGGCACGTGCTCCAACGTAGCAACGCGAACGGAGCGAGGTGGGCAACACGTTGCCGCAGCGCTATTCAGGCCTTGACCTGCTCCTGTTCTGCGGCCTGCGCCTCGGCGACCACTTTCTGGGCGATGTGCGCCGGGACCTCGTCGTAGCGCTCGAACTCCATCGTGTAATCACCACGGCCTCCGGTGATCGCGCGCAGGTCGGGCGCGTAGTCGAGCACCTCGGCCATCGGCACCTCGGCCTGGATCTCGGTCGCCGATCCCTTGGGCTCCATGCCAAGCGGGCGCCCGCGACGCGAGTTGAGGTCGCCGACCACGTCCCCAACCGTGTCCTCGGGCACGGCGATCGCCACCTTCACGATCGGCTCGAGCAGATACGGCTCCGCCTCGGCTGCCGCCTGCTTGAAAGCCATCGAGCCGGCGATCTTGAAGGCCATCTCGGAGGAATCCACGGAGTGGTGCTGGCCGTCGTATAGGCGCGCCCGCAGGTCCTTCATCGGGTAGCCGGCCAGCACCCCGCGCTGCATCGCCTCCGCGATCCCCTTCTCCACCGCGGGGATGAAGCCCGAGGGGATCACGCCGCCCTTGATCGCGTTGACGAACTCGAAACCGGTTCCGAACTCGGCCGGCTCGATCTCGATGTGGCAATCGCCGAACTGTCCGCGCCCGCCGGTCTGCTTCTTGTAGCGGCCGTGCGCCTTGGCCGGCTTGCGGATCGTCTCCAGGTACGGCACCTTCGGCGGCTTCAGCTCGATCTCCGCCCCGTAGCGTCGCTTCATCCGGTCGACGATCACCTCGACGTGGATCTGGGTGAGCCCGGCGATGATCTGCTCGCCGGTCTCCGGGTCGCGGTGCACGTCGAGCGTCGGGTCCTCCTCCGTCAGCCGGCGGATGGCGGCGGCCGCCTTGTCCTCGTCGCCCTTGGACTTCGGCTCGTAGGCGAACGCCATCACCGGCGACGGCAGCTCGAGTGGCGCGAACGAAATGCTCGCGTCCTTGCCGGCGAGCACGTCCCCCGCACGCGTCTCGCGCAGCTTGGCGACGGCGCCGATGTCGCCCGCCCCGAGCTCGTCCACGGTGGAGGTCTCCTTGCCGCACGGCGAGGAAAGCTGACCGATCCGCTCCTTCTCCTTGCGGGTGACGTTGAAGCTCTGTGAGTCCGAGCGCAGCACGCCGGAGTAGACGCGCAGCAGGTTGATCCGCCCGGTGTAGGGGTCGGCGGTGGTCTTGAACACGTAGGCGACCGGCTCGCCCTCGGTGTCGGGCTCGATCATTACCTCCTCGCCGTCGCCGTCGAGCGCCTTGACCGCCCCCCGCATCGCCGGCGAGGGGACATCCTCCACCAGCGCCTCCAGCAGGCGGTTGGTACCGAGGTTCCTGGTCGCCACCCCGCAGGTGACCGGGAACAGGTGCCCCTCGGTGACGCCCTGCTTGAGCGCCGTGACGATCTCCTCGTGGGAGATCTCCTCGCCCTCCAAATAGCGCTCCATGAGCTCGTCCGAGTTCTCGGCGACCTCGTCCATCAGCTTCTCGCGGTACTCCTCGGCCTGGGCTCGCAGGTCGTCCGGAATCTCGGACTCGGTGGCGTTGCCCCTCCCCTCCTCCGCGTACTCGAACGCCTTCATGTCGATCAGATCGATAACTCCGCGCACCTCGTGCTCGGAGCCGATGGGGATCTCGGTAGCCACCACGTGGCCGCCGAAGGCCTCCTTGAGGGAGTCGAGCGCGCGAAAGAAGTCGGCCCGCTCGCGATCGAGCATGTTGACGAACACCAGCCGGGCCAGGTGATCGGCGGCGGCGCGATCCCAGAGGCGCTCCGTGTGGACCTCGACCCCCATCACCGCGTTGACCACCACCACCGCGGCGTCGACGACTCGCAGGCCGGCGAGCGTGTCGGCGACGAAGCTCGGCTCCCCGGGCGTGTCGATCAGGTTGATCTTGTGATCGCCGTACTCGAACGAGGCCACGCTGGCCCCGATCGACATCCCCCGCTCGTGCTCGTCGGGCTCGAAGTCGGAGACGGTGGTGCCGTCCTCGACCCGGCCCAGCCGGTTGACCACCCCGGCCTCGAACAGGAGCGCCTCGCAGAGGCTGGTCTTTCCGCTGCCCCGGTGGCCGATCAGGGCGACGTTCCGGATCCGGTCGGCTGGCCTGGAAGCCATCCCGACCAATATATGCCACCGCCTGGGCTAGATCTCGTCGGATCGGGCGGGGAAGCGGGAGCGCAGCGCCAGCACGGCCTTGGTGTGGAGCTGCGAGACGCGCGACTCGGTCACCCCCAACACCTCTCCGATCTCGCGCAGGGTCAGGTTCTCGTAGTAGTACAGGGCGATCACGAGCCGCTCGCGCTCCGGCAGCGACTCGATGGAGTCGGCGAGGCGGTCCTTGAGCTCAGACGCCTGGGCCTCGGCCTCCGGGTCGATCGCGCCGGGGTCCTGGAGGGTGTCCAGGACGGAGATCTGTCCCCCGCCCCCCTCGGGGTCGGCGAACGTCCACAGGTCGTCCAGGGCCAGCACGGAGGAGTTGGCGATCGCGAGCAGCGACTCCCGGAACTCCTCGACGCTCATCTCCAGCTTCGCCGCCATCTCCTCGTCGGTGGGCGAGCGCTGGAGCTCGCCCTCGAGCTTGGCATGGGCCTTCTCCACCTCGCGCGCCCGGGCGCGGACCGAGCGAGGCACCCAGTCGAGCGAGCGCAGCTCGTCGATGATCGCCCCCTTCACCCGGGCGACCGCGAAGGTCTCGAACTTGATCTCCCGCTCCAGGTCGAAACGCTCGATCGCCCCGATCAGGCCGAGCAGGCCGTAGGAGATCAGGTCGGCTTCCTCCACGTGGGAGGGAAGCCCCGAGGACATCCGCCCGGCGATGAACTTGACCAGTGGCGAGTAGGCGACCACGAGCCGCTCTCGGGCCCGCTCGTCGTTGTCCTGCTTGTAGCGCCGCCACAGGTCCTTCAGCTCGACGGCTTTGACGTTCGTTTCCATAACGGGCCCCAAATTATCCTTCGCCGCTCAGGCTCGCGGGTGAGAGCGTGCGTATTCTGAGCGCAGCCGCTGCGGCTCGACGCGCGTGTACACCTGGGTGGTCGAGACGCTCGAGTGCCCCAAGAGCTCCTGGATCGAGCGCAGGTCGGCGCCTCCCTCGAGCAGGTGGGTGGCGAACGAGTGCCGCAGGGTGTGCGGGGACACGTGGCCCGCGACGCACGCCTCGCGCACCCAGCGGTCCAGCCGGCGGCGCACGTCGGAGGGCGACAGCCTGCGCCCCCGTCGCGAGAGGAACAGGGCGCGCTCGGCGGGGTTCACGGTGAGCACGGGACGCGCCGTCCCGAGATAGCGTTCCAGCGCTCGCTGAGCGGGCTCGCCCATCGGGACGATGCGGGTCCTGGCGCCCTTGCCCTCGACGCGCAGGGCCTCGGAGTCGAAGTCGGGAGCGCCGAAATCGAGTTTGACGATCTCCTCCGCGCGCAGCCCGCAGGCGTAAGCGAGCTCGAACAGGGCTCGGTCGCGGACCTCCAGGGGCCCCGCGGCTGGAATGCGGTCGAGCAGCGCCGCGATCTCGTCCGGCCCCAGCACCCGGGGAAGGCGCGAGCCACGCTTGGGGCTCGGCAGGAGCTCGGCGGGATTCTGGGCGGCGCCACCCGTGCGCACCAGGTGGTCGTGGAGGCTGCGAACGGCGGCGAGTTTGCGGGCCACGCTCGAGCGGGCCAGGCGGCGCTCGGACAGCGCCGCCGCGTAGGCGCGCAGGTCCCGGTACGCGAGCCCGCCCGGCGGCATGCCACGTGCCGTCGCCCACTCTGCAAGCTCCGCCAGGTCGGCGCCGTAGGCCCGCAGGGTGTGCGGCGAAGAGCCGCGCGTCTTGAGCTCGCGCTGGAACCTGTGAAGCGCCGCCTCCCAGTCGGGGCTGATCCTCTGCTCCTGGGACTCGGCTGCCACGGGTGGTTGATTCGGCGGCCGCGATTGCAAGCCTGCCGGCGACCAGGGGTTTGCAGCGGCGCCCTAGTTCCCGATGTAGATGGGGGTGCCGAGGGGGACGAGGTCGTACAGCGCCACCACGTCCTCGACGGCCATCCGGATGCAGCCGTGGGAGGCGGCGCTGCCAAGCGAGCCGACGTCGCTGGTGCCGTGGATCCCGGCGCCGGCGAAGAACCCCATCCACCGCGCCACGAGGGGGTTGTCGGGCCCGGGCGGAACCACCTCGCCGGCCAGGTCGCCGGCCCACTCCGCATCGGGCACGTACCAGGTGGGGTTGACCTGCTTGCTCTCGACCTGGTAGACGCCGGTGGAGGTCTCATAGCCGGCCGCGCCGACCGCGATCGTGTAGGTGCGAGCCAGCTTCAGGTTCTGCCAGAACCGCAGCTGGAAGGTGGCGCGATCGATGGTGATGTAGGCCGGATATTGCTCGGCGAGCTCGTCGGTGGTCACCTCGGGCTTGACGCGGTCCACGCGGACGGACACGGTGCGGTCATCGGGGCTTTCGATTGCCGACCGCAGACGGGAGCGCAGCTCGTCGACGTCAACCGTCACGCCGTCATGGGCGGGCACCGCGTTGAGCGAGGCCGGCGCGGGGCTGACCGTGGCGTCGCGAGGGGGGCGATTGATCTCGCCGGTGACCTCGTCGACGAAGCCGTCCAGCGCCTCCGCCGAGTAGGCGACCTGAGGGGCGATCTCGCGATCGACCGAGCCGCTGGTGGCGTAGCGCCAGACCCGCGTCGGAAGGCCATCCGAGCGGCTCGCGTCGAGTGCCGCGTCGACCATGCCCTCGACATCCGCTCGCAGCTCGAGCCGGTCGGGGCTGAGCCTGTACTCGGTGCCCTCGAAGCTCACGGTGACCGTTTTCTCCAGCGGCGCCGCGAGCCGCGGCTGGAGTCTGCTGCGCGCCTCGTCAGTCGACAGCCCGCCGACCTCGACGTCGCCCACCCTCACCCCGTCGGCGATCTGGTCCGAGTTCGCGCGGTCGACTGCGTACGCGCCCACGGCCAGCACGAGCAGTGCGCCGACTGCGACGACGAGGGCTATCTGGACTCTGCGTCCCACGAGCAAAGAGGTTGTATTCCGCCGAAATGAAGCCGAACCTGCGAGCCGAACAAGTGTAGGGCGCGGGTCACCCGGATTCGGCAACCCCGCTTGCGCCCTGGATCGCCCTAGATCCCCAGCGGCTCGCGATCGGCGGCCACGCCGCGCCGCTCCCCGGAGTGCTCCCGCCGCACGTAGGGGCTCCAGCGCAGGAACTCCTCGACCTCGCGCTCATAGGTGTAGGTTCGCTCCACGCCCCTCAGCACGTGGGTGAGCCGCAGGTGCTCCCCCAGGTTGAGCACGGTCTCGCGGGTTGTGTAGCCGTAGCGAAAGCCCGTGGCCTTGAGCAGCCGGTTGTCGACTCCCCGTCCGAAGCGGAGCTGGTTGACGACCTCGTCGGGGATCCTGAAGCCCAGCCGGCGCAGAGGTCCGGCAACCAGTCCAGTGCCCCAGGGCGGGAGGACCGGCAGCGGCCGCTTGCCGAGCAGGCCGATGATCTCCGAGAGCGCCAGCACCCCGTCGGCCGCCACGTTGTAGACGCCCGGCGCGACGTGGAAGGCGGCGTGCTCCAGTGCGTGGACCACGTCGTCCTCGTGCACGAACTGGAGCCGGGGGTCGAAGCCGAGCACCATCGGCACCAGCGGCAGGCGGAACATGCGCGTGAAGGCGGTATCCACGTCGGGCCCGAGCACGTTCGCGCAGCGCAGCACCGTCGTGGTCACGTCGCGGTTCCGCTCGGCGAAGTCGTTCACCGCCTGCTCGGCCTCCACCATGTCGCGCTCCAGAGCCGAGTGCGGCGCATGCGGCCGGCGCATCCCCTCGGTGAAGAACGCCGGATCGTCCTGCTCGGAGCCGTAGTAGTGGGTGGAGCTCTTGAAGACGAACTTGCGCACCGGTGAATCCGCCCCGGTGCAGGCGGCAAGGATGTTCATCGTGCCGATCACGTTGTTCTCGTGGGCCGCCCGCGGCGACGCCATCAGCGAGTTGACGACCAGCCGGGTGTCGATCACGGTGTCGATCTCCGCCGCTCGCACGATTCGCTGGAGCAGGGAGTGCTGGTTTGAGACCTTCACGAACTCGGTGCGCTCGAGCTCGCGCTGCGGCGCCTTGTTATCGACGCCGATGATCGCCTCGATGTGCTCGAAGCTCTCCAGCGCCTGCGCCAGGCGGCCGCCCCAATAGGTGGACAGCCCGGTGATCAGCACGCGGCGACTCCGCTCGTCCCTGGGCGCCTCCAGCCCGGCGAGCGCCTCGCTCGGCCCGCCGGCGCTCATCCGAGCCAAACCGATTTTCTCCTCGCGAGCATCTCGTGGAGGCTCTCCTGGATCCGGGCACGGATCTCCTGGGCCAGAGTCTGCACCAGCGCCTTGTCCTCGACCGCCTCCGCCCCCCCGAGCTCGACGGTGTCGATCGGCTCCAGGAAGCGGATCCTGAACTTGGCCGGCAGGTAGCTCAACATCCCCAGGGGCCCCAGCCAGGGGAAGGTGGGGGTGATCGGGAAGTAGATCAGCCCCGTGAGCCGCCGCAGGAGGTCCACCTGGCCGAAGACGGGCATCGCTTCCTCTGCCCCCACGACGCAGGTGGGGACAAGCTGCGCCTCCGCGCGCATCGCCGCCTCCACGAAGCCGCCGCGGCCGAAGCGCCGCAACCGGTAGCGGTCGCGGTACAGCTTCTCGGTGCCCTTGCGCCCCTCGGGGAAGACGAGCACGAGTTGGCGCTCGTCGCAGAGCAGCCGGTGCACGTTCGCGGGGTGCGCCGCCACGCCGCCGATCTTCGGGATCAGCATCGAGAAGCCCGGGTAGCCCTTGAAGAAGTGCTCGACCGTCAGGTACAGGGGCCGGGGGTAGGGATGCTCCTCGCGAATCGCCTTGGCGATCATGGCCGCGTCCGGCGGCAGGGCGCCGGCGTGGTTCGAGACCAGAAGCGCCCCGCGATCGGAGGGGACGTTCTCGATCCCCTCGACCTCGGCCCGGAACCAGTAGCGGTAGAAGAACTCGAGCAGGGTGCGGTCGAAGATGCCCTCGATCCGCTCCGAGCGACCCCAGTCGTTGAGCCGCCGCTCCGGCTCGATGGCCGGCAGGAGCGCCCGCATGGCCTCCGCGGCGCCGGGCTCGGGAGCCGGGATCGGCAGGGCCGACGTCCCGGGCTCGTCGTCCGTCTCCTCCGCTGAAGCGGGAATCGGGGCGCCCAGTGACGTGCGGTGCTCGTCGGCCATGACGCGTCATTCTGCCATCCCCGCGGCGCGAGTCCGGGGGCGGCCAATATGTTTCCTTCGATGCGCTCCAAGGACCAGGTGCGACGGGCCGTATGGCGGGCGATGGACCGGGAGGGGGTCTCGCGGTTTCCGGGCGCCGAGGGGCGGATCCCCAACTTCGCCGGCGCCAAGCTGGCCGCCCAGAAGCTGACCGCGCACCGCCTCTGGAAGCGCGCCCAGGTGATCAAGGCGAACCCCGACTCACCCCAGACCCACGCCCGGCGACTCGCGCTCGAAGACGGCAAGCAGCTCGTGATGGCAGTGCCCAGGCTGCGCGACAAGCACCCGTTCCGCCTCCTCGATCCGAAGCGCCTCACAAAGGCGCAGGTGCGTGAGGCCGCGACGATCAAGGGAGCGCTGCGTCACGGGCGGGTGGTCGCGCTCGAGGAGATGCCCAAAGTCAACTTCGTGCTCTGCGGCTCGGTGGCGGTCAACCTGAGCGGGGCGCGAATCGGCAAAGGAGGCGGCTTCTCCGATCTCGAGTACGGGCTCTTGATCGACGCAGGGAAGATCGACGACCGCACCTGCGTCGCCACCACCGTGCACCCGATCCAGATCCTTCGCGAGCACCTGAGGACCACCGAACACGACCTGCCCGTCGACCTGATCGCCACGCCTCGCGCCGTGATTGAGGTGGAGCGGACCTACGAGCGCCCCCGCGGCATCCTCTGGGACCACCTCCAGCCGCCCCAGATCCACGAGATCCCGATCCTCGAGCGAGCGGGGTACGCATGAGCGCCCGGGGGCGGGACGCGCCGAGCACCACCCTGGTCGGGCAGCTCCTGGAGGAGTACTTCCCCTTCGCGTCCCCAATCGGCCAGCTCCCCGACCCGACGCCGCCCGAGGGCCCGGACCCCTACGGCAACCAGAACCCGGAGTGGCTCGAGATCGACTGGCGCCCCCACCTGTGTTGGGTGGACGTCGAGGGAGCCCGCGTGAACTACGTCGAGCTCGGCTCGGGACCCGGGATACCGATCGTCTTCGTCCACGGCCTCTCCGGATCGTGGCAGAACTGGCTCGAGAACATCCCCCACTTCGCTCGCGAGCATCGCGTGCTGGCTCTCGACCTGCCCGGGTTCGGCCACTCGCCGATGCCCGAATGGGAGATCTCGATCGAGGCCTACGGGCGCCTGCTGCACACCTTCTGCGATGCGCTCGGGGTCCGCGACTGCGCCGTGGTCGGGAACTCGATGGGCGGCTTCATCTCGGCCGAGGCCGCGGCCGCCGAGCCGGACCGGTTCGAGAAGCTGGTGCTGGTGTCCGCCACCGGGATCTCTCATGTGCGGATGCGTCGCCAACCCGCTGAGACGGCGGCGCGGATGGCCACCGCCGCGGCGCCCCTTCTGCTCCAGCTCCAGGAGCGTGGCATGCGGAGACCGCGCGTTCGCTGGGCCACCTTCAAGGGCCTGGTCCAGCACCCCGAATCGCTGCGGCGGGAGCTGCTGCTGGAGCAGTTCCAAAACGGCGCCGGCCGGCCCGGCTTCCTGCCCGCCGTGCAGGGGCTGGTGGGCTACGACATTCTCGACCAGCTGACGGAGGTCGAGGTGCCGACGCTGATCGTCTGGGGCCGAAACGACCGCGTGGTGCCGCCGCAGGACGCGGCCGGCTTCGCCGAGCGGCTGCGGAACTCGCAAACGGTGATCTTCGACGACACGGGCCACCTGCCCCAGCTCGAGCGGCCGGTGCGCTTCAACCGCCTGCTCGAAGCGTTTCTGGCGGACTGACGACGCGCTAGCGGGTGACCGCGCCCAGCGAGGCCGACGAGACGCTGCGCGCGTACTTGGCCATCACCCCGCTCGTGTAGGGGGGGTCGGGCGGCCGGTAGGCGGCGATCCGCCTGGCGATCTCGTCGTCCGGCAGGGCGACGTCGAGCCGGCGGCCCTCGACGTCGAAGCTGATCTCGTCGCCGTCGCGGATCGCGGCGATCGGCCCGCCGCGGACCGCCTCGGGGGCGACGTGCCCCGCCATCAGCCCGTGGGTGGCGCCCGAGAAGCGTCCGTCGGTCAGCAGCGCCACCTCTTCCCCCAGCCCCTCGCCGACGATCGCCGCGGTGACGTGCAGCATTTCGCGCATGCCCGGGCCGCCGGCCGGGCCCTCGTTGCGGATCACGACCACGTCCCCCGCCTTGATCGCCTGCTCCGAGACCGCCGCGAAGGCGTCCTCCTCGGACTCGAACACGCGCGCCGGCCCGCTCTGGCTGAGACGCTCGGTTCCGGCGAGCTTGACCACGCAACCCTCCGGAGCGAGGTTCCCACGCAGGACCGCAAAGCCGCCCTCCGGCTTCAGCGGCTCCGAGAGCGGCCGGACGACCACCTGGCCCGGCGTCTCCTCGCTGGCGCTCGCCTCCTCGCCCACGGTTCGCCCGGTCACAGTGAGCGCTTCCTCGTGGAGGATGCCGGCCTCGGCGAGTCGCTTGACGAGCACCCCAACCCCGCCCGCCTTGTAGAGGTCGGTGGCGACGAACCTGCCGCCCGGCTTCAGGTCGGCGAGCAGCGGGGTGCGGCGCGAGATGCGCTCGAAGTCGTCGATTTCGAGCTCGATCCCGGCCTCGCTGGCGATCGCCAGCAGATGCAGGACGCCGTTGGTGGAGCCGCCCGACGCGCAGATGCAGGCAATCGCGTTCTCCAGCGACTCCCGGGTGACCACCTTGCTGGGGCGTAGGTCGTCCGCCAGCGCCTGGAGCGCCAGGCGCCCGGCCTCGCGCGCCGTATCGTGTTTCTGGCCGTCCATGGCCGGCACCATGGCCGAGCCCATCGGCGACATGCCCATCGCCTCGAAGGCGCAGGCCATCGTGTTGGCGGTGAACTGGCCCCCGCAGGCCCCGGCGCCGGGGCTGGCGCAGCCCTCGAGCTCGTGAAGCTCGTCGTCGGAGAGGTCGCCGGCCGCGTGGGCGCCGATCGCCTCGAACACGTCCTGGATCGTGACGTCGCGGTCGCGCCACCGGCCGGGGGCGATCGAGCCGCCATAGAGCATCACCGCTGGGACGTCGAGCCGGCTCAGCGCCATCACCGAGCCCGGGATCGTCTTGTCGCATCCCGAGAGAGCGACGACGGCGTCGAACTGGTAGCCGCGCACGGTCAGCTCGATCGAGTCGGCGATCACCTCGCGGGAGACCAGCGAGGTCTTCATCCCCTCGGTACCCATCGTGATCCCATCCGAGATCGCGACCGTGTTGAACTCCATCGGCGTCCCGCCCGCCTCGCGCACGCCTTCCTTGACCGCCTCGGCCAGCTCGCGGAGATGGAAGTTGCAGGGCATCGCCTCGATCCAGGTGTTTGCGATCCCAACCGTGGGCCGGCGCAGCGCCTCATCGTCGAAGCCGATCCCCTTCATGTATGCGCGCGCGGCGGCCCGGTCGGGACCGTCGAACACCGCGCTCGAGCGTGGACGCGGGAGGGTCATCCGACCGCGTCGACCCGCCGGGCCCGCCAATCACGGAGCCGGATCAGATCCCGCCCCACCTGGCCCGGGTCGAGCTGGCGCCCCGGCACGTGCATGTTGGCCACCGAGATCAACTCGCGCTCCCCCGCCCTCAGCGACATCCACTTGGCGAGCACGTCGTCGGCGTCGGGCAGCCGCTGGTTGGGCGACGGCTCGGAGCGATCGGGAAAGCCAACGCAGTACTCGTTCAAGAGCTCGCCGGACTCGGTGTCGTAGGCGACGATCGGGCGGTGGGGGTAGAGCAGATACCCATAGCCCTGCTCGCCGTTGCCACCGTCGACCGCGATGAAGCCCAGCTCCTCGTACATCGCGTGCTCCTGCGCCGAGACGACCGAGCCCAGGAGCTCGCGCGCCCGCACCTCGGCCCGGCGCTCGCGACCGGGGTCATACGCCGGCGGCGGCGGTTCCGCGGCGCGGCGCGGCCGGCGCCCCCGCCACCGCTCGGCCACAGCGGGCCCGAAGCCGGCCACGGCCAGCGCGCCGAGCACGATCAAAGAAGTGGCCAGTACGAGCGTCAACCGCCGGCGGCCGGCGGGAAGAACACGACCCGCTCGGTGTCCTCGGGGATCTCGGAGAAGTCGCGCACCATGGTCGCCTCGTGCCGCGGGCCGTCGGCGGTCGGGACCGCCGCCCACATCCCGAGGTCCAGCTGGCGGCGAAACTCCTCGATCAGGCGCTCTTCGTCCTCGGCGACCTTGGGGTCGCCCTCGGCCAGCAGGACATCGCCTTGCCCGGGCTTCATGCGCACGAGCTTCATCTATCGGATTATGCCAGCGCCCACGAGGCGAGCCTCGACGTGGTCGCTAGCGCCGCGCAAGGCCGAGCACGTCCACGGGCCCGGCGCCGGCGCCGAGGCCCTCGAGGCCGTTGCCAACCGCCTCTGCGGCGATCTCCCGCGCCCAGCGCGCCGCGTCCGCCAGCTCGGTCCCGCGGGCGAGAAAAGCCGCCAGCGCCGAGGAATGGGTGCAGCCCGATCCGTGCGAGGCGCCCTCTGCGTACCGTGGGCCCTCGATCCGCAGGGTGCCCGAGCCGTCGAAGAGCACGTCCGCCCCCTCCTCGGAATGCCCCCCGGTGACGATCACGGCCTCCGGCCCCAGCGCCTGGATCGCCTCCGCGAGCTGCTCGGGGCTCGCCCCCGCTCCGAGCCCCGCGAGCTCGCGCGCCTCGGGCAGGTTGGGCGTGGCCACCGTGGCTCTCGGCAGGACGCGCTCGATCAAGCCCGCCTTCGCGTTCGGGTCGAGCAGCACGGCCCCGCTCTGCGAGACCATCACCGGGTCGACCACGGTCGGGGCGTCGCGAACCAGGTCCAGTGCCTCCACCACCGCGTCGATCGTCGGCTCGTCACCCAGCATGCCGACCTTGACCCCGTCGACTCCGATGTCGTCGGCCACCGCGCGCACCTGGGCGATGATCATCTCCGGCGGCACCGGGGTGACCATCTCGACGCCCACGGTGTTCTGGGCGGTGAGTGCGGTGATCGCGGTCATCCCGTGCACGCCGCAGCGAGCAAACGCCTTCAGGTCCGCCTGGATCCCCGCCCCGCCGCCGGAGTCCGAGCCGGCGATCGCCAGACAGGCCGGAACATGGCCGCGTTGGCTCATCGAGTCAGCGTATTACGGTGATGCCTCCTCGCCTCCCGGCAGGATCAGGGCGCTCCTCGCGTATCGCCCCGCGGCGTCCGCCCGCAGGTATCCGAGCAACTCGAGGCGGGCGAGGGCAACCGCCACCTCTCGCGGCGCCGCGCCCAGGGCAACGGCCACCGCGTCGCAGGTGCTGCTCCCCAGCTCGACCGCCTCGGCGACGCCCGCAAGGTCCGGGTCCAGCGGCGGCCCGCAGCGCCCAACCTGCTCGATCCCCACTCCGAGGAGGCGGTCGAGGACGTCCTGGGCACCGCGGAGGGGCGCCGCCCCGTCGACGATCAGGCCGTTGGTTCCCTCCGAAACCCTCGATGTGACCGGGCCGGGAATGGCGCCGACCTGACGACCGAGGTCCAACGCCTGCCGGGCGGTGATCAACGAGCCGGATGGCTGGGCGGCCTCGACCACCACGGTGATCGCCCCCAGGGCCGCCATCAGCCGGTTGCGCTTCGGGAACGCTCCGGGCCCGGGGCGTTGGCCCGGCGGAGCCTCGGAGATCGCCGCGCCGCTTCCGAGGATGTCGCAATACAGGCGACGCTGGCTGGCCGGATATGCGACGTCCGCCCCGCTCCCCAGCACCGCCAGCGTGGTCCCACCCCCCGCGAGCGCGCCGCGGTGAGCCGCGGCGTCGATCCCGCGGGCCATTCCACTGACCACCACCAACCCGGCGGCCGCGAGCAGCCGGCCCAGCTCCTCCGCGACCCCCAGCCCGTAAGAGCTCGCGCGGCGTGATCCGACAATGGTCACGGTGTGCCCAAGCTCGTGCCCTTCGATCGCCGTCCGGCTGCCGCAGCCGAAGAGCCGGTCCGGCGCATCGCCGCCTAGGTCGAGCATGGCGGCCGGGTAGCCCGGCTCGCCGCGGCGGATTGCCCAGACCCGGCCGCGCCCCTCGCTCATTCGAGGCCTCGCCGGCGCAGGGTCAGCGCTCGGGCCACGTGATCGCCCGAGACCTCGTCGCATCGATCGAGGTCCGCGATCGTGCGCGAGAGCCTCAGCACTCTGTCGTGTCCTCTGCCGCTGAGCCCGAGCTGCGCGTGGCCGGTGGCAAGCAGCGCCTTCGCCTCCGCTGTCATCGCGGAGGAGCTGCGAAGCTCGGACAGGCTCATGTCCGCGTTGCAGCGCCCGGCTCCAAGCCTGCGCTCCTGGCGCTCGCGGGCCGCGATCACCCGCTCCCGAACGCTCGCCGAGTCGGACGACGGGGCCGCGCCCATCTCCTCGGCGCTGGGGCGCTCGACCGAGATCGCGATGTCGATCCGGTCCGCGAGCGCCCCGCTCAACTTGGCGCGGTAGCGGCGCACAGACGATGGCTGGCACTCGCACTCCCCGGACTCCTCGCCGCGGCCGCAGGGGCACCCATTGGAGGCCGCAACGAGCATGAACCGGCAGGGAAGCTCGATCGCGTGATGCGCTCGCACAATCGTCACGCCGCCCTCCTCCAGGGGCTGTCGCAGCGCCTCGAGCGCCTCGCGGGAGAACTCACCCAGCTCGTCGAGAAACAGCACGCCGCGGTGGGAGAGCGTCACCTCGCCGGCCCGGGGCGGCGAGCCTCCACCCACCAACCCGGCCGTTGAGATCGTGTGGTGCGGAGCCCTGAAGGGCCGGGTCGGCGGTGCGTCCGGGCGCGGGGAGCGGCCGCAGGCGCTCGCAATCCGCAGCACCTCCATCGCCTCTGAGCGCCCAAGCGGGGGCATGATCGACGGCAGGCGTCGCGCCGCGAGCGACTTGCCGGCGCCGGGAGGGCCGATGATCAGCAGGCTGTGGCCGCCGGCGGCCGCCACCTCCAGGGCGTAGCGGAGGTACGGCTGTCCCCGCAGGTCGGCGAGGTCCGGTGCCGATGGCCCGAAGCCGTTTCCGCTCCAGACCGGAAGCGTGGGAGCGAGCGGCTCATCCTCCGTGCCCAGGAGCGCGAGCTGCTCGAGCCGGACCAGCGGCACGACCCTGGGCTCCCCTGCCAGGGCGGCCTCCGGCGCGTTGGGCGCCGGGACCGCGATCGCCTGCGCTTCGAGCTGCCGCGCAGCCTCCGCCATCGCCAGGATTCCCGGCACCGGCCTGATCGAGCCGTCGAGCGCCAGCTCGCCGGCGAGCGCCACGTGTCGCAGCCGCTCCAGCGGGAGCTGGCCGGAGGCCCCCAGCAGCGCCGCGGCGATCGCCAGGTCGAAGCCCGGGCCGGCCTTGCGCAGGTCGGCGGGTGCGAGGTTGGCGGTGATCCGCTGCAAAGGGAACTTGAAGCCCGAGTTGGCGATCGCCGATCGCACCCGCTCGCGCGACTCCCTGACCGCCGGATCGGGAAGCCCGACCAACGAAAAGCTCGGCAGTCCGCCGCTTGCCACGTCGACCTCGACCTCGACCTCCCGCGCCTCGATCCCTACGAGCGCGAACGTGCGGGCGCTGGCGAGCACGCGCCG
The DNA here is from genome assembly GCA_038040415.1 of Actinomycetota bacterium. Classification (GTDB taxonomy): domain Bacteria; phylum Actinomycetota; class Thermoleophilia; order Solirubrobacterales; family 70-9; genus AC-56. The sequence goes on along the minus strand of JBBPIK010000002.1, from coordinate 61,510 downwards.
AAGCTACGTGCCATCGGATCGCACGGGGCGCGCCGATGGTCAAGCGAGCGTCACCGAGTTGGCGCATCTTGGTGCGCAGCGAGATCGACCTGATCTGGTCCAAGAAACCCGCAAACCCTTTGGTCAAGCCGTTTCTTCGGTCGATTTGCGGCCCCCGCGCCAGTACGCGCGCCAGTCAGCCGGGCTGCTTCCGCGCGAGCGGCACCGCGCTTGCTACGGCCCCGGCGCGAGCCAAGTCATCGTGGCCTCGCTGGTGACGCTTCGGGTGGCGCCGCTGTCGTGGGTAACGAACACCTCCGCGAATTGGCCTGCGGTGAATCTCGCCACGGTGGAGATGTTTTGATCGACTTGCCCGCCTGGTGTTGCATTGGCGTTTAGGTGTTCTTCGGCCAGGGTAGTTCCCCCATTTGCCAAGCCCAGGTCGCGATGGCCTGATGAATTGAAGTCCCAGGAGACGTGAGCAGTCACCTCGTAGATCCCGGTTACCGGGGCGGTGAGCCGGGAGAGGTTGGACGAGTTGGAGTGCAGGCCCGCCGTGTCGTAGCGCTCGGAGGTGAAATTGAGACTCTTCGAGGGAGTGCCGGATGTGATGCCCTGGGCAGAAGTGCGCGCCACCCGCGCCGCCGGGATCGAGGTCGCGAACTCGGCGGTGCCCAGGCTCGCGTCGGCGACCTCGGACGAGGCCACGGCGCCCGTTCCGATGTCGGAGCTCGTCAGGGTGTTCGTCGCGATATCGGCGCCGATCAGGGTGCTGGGGAGGACCTTGGACGAAGAGATCGAGTTTATTCCCAGATCGCCGTTCTGGACCTGGCCGTCCTGAATGTCGCCGGTGCTGATCGTGTTGGCTCCGTCGGGGTGGGTGGCGTAGGCGGTCCCGCCCATCGCAAAGCAAAAGAGCGCGATGTAGCCGACGATGTTTGAGTGGAGGTGCTGGCGGATCGCTCGGGACATGACGAGCCTCCCTGTCGAGGAGCGGGCACGGGTTGTGTCCGCCGCTTACGAGCACCCTACACCCGAGACGCTTCGAGCGGGCGTCACCGAGTTGGCACGTCTTGCGAGCCCCACGCGCGGACGACCCGCCTACCGTGGCCGTCGATGTCAGACGCGCGCCAGCAACTGGGGCGTGCCGCCGAGGGGTTGGTCGCCGATTCGCTCGAGAGCCGAGGGATGCGGATCGTCGCCCGCAACGCCAGGACCTCCTCGGTGCGCGGCGAGATCGACCTGATCGCGCTCGACGGGCGAACGCTCGTGTTCGTCGAGGTCAAGGCGCTGCGGAACACCTCGCTCGCCGGCCCGGAGCGCCCCGCGATGGCGGTCGGCCGCCGCAAGCGGCACAAGCTGCGGTCCCTGGCGCTCGCCTGGCTCCGAGACCGCGACGGCTCCGTCCCCCCGCACCGGGCGCTTCGCTTCGACGTGGTCGGGCTCCGCCTCGACTCACGCGGCGATGCGGTCGAGTGGGAGCACCTTCGCGGCGCGTTCTGACGCCTCAGAGCTCGAGCTGGCTGTAGGCGATCGACTGAAAGGAGCGCCGGTGAAGCGCCGAAGGCCCATGCTCGATGATCGCCGCTCTGTGCTCCGGAGTGGAGTAGCCAACGTTGCCCGCGAAGCCGAACTCCGGATAGGAGGAATCCACGGTGCACATGTAGCGATCCCTGGTCACCTTCGCCACCACCGAGGCGGCCGCGATCGCGGCGCTCTGAGCATCGCCGTCGACCACGGCGCGGTGAGCGACCGAGCTGGGCACCGAGAACCCGTCGACGAGGCAGGCGGCTCCGGGCACCGCGACGCGCTCCAGGCTGCGCGCGAGCGCCGCCAGATTGGTCACGTGCAGGCCCCGGGCGTCGATCCCGCGGGCACAGCGGACCGTGACGGCGACCCGCGCCGCCGCGCGCACCACCAGCGGGTAGAGCTTCTCGCGATCGTCCGAGCTGCGCACCTTCGAGTCGTCGAGCTCGGAGAGGGCGCGCCGGTCGCGGCGGCTGAGGGTGCGGTAGTCGATCAGCACCGCCGCCGCCACGAGCGGCCCCGCTAGCGACCCGCGCCCAGCCTCGTCGGCGCCGGCGACGAAGCGCGCCCCGAGCGCGCGGTCGAAGCGGAACAGGCGCGCCGCGCGTCGCCGGCGACGCGCGAGAGCCCGGCTCGTGCCGCCGTTAGAGGATCCCGATCCGGTCGAGCGGCCAGTAGGTGAAGAAGGCCTCCCCGATGATCCAGTCCCGGGGGACGGGGCCCCAGAAGCGGCTGTCGTCGCTCGACCCACGGTTGTCGCCCATCATGAAGTAGTGGTCGGGTGGAATGGTGATCTCCCGAGGGAAATTGCACCCGCCGCCTCCAACGCGGCAGGGCCGGATGAAGTCCTCCTTCGCCTCGACCCCGTCCACCACCGGGTGCCCGCCTCGAATGCTCAGCGTGTCGCCGGGCTTGGCGACGATCCGCTTGATGAAGTTGGTGTCCGACTGCTCCTTCGTCGGCTCGGGGCAGGGCTCCCTGGCGGCGTGCTGAACGCCGCACTGCTGCCCGTTCTCCGCTCCCGCCGGCGGATGGAAGACGACGACGTCACCGACGTCAGGATCGCCGAGGTGGTAGCCGACCCGGTTGACGAGCACGCGCTGGCCCACGTCGAGCGTGGGCTCCATCGACGGCGACGGGATCTGGTACGGCTTCACCACGAAGGCCTGGATCACCAGCGCCAGGCCGATCGCCAGGGCAACGATCAGCACCAGCTCGAGGAGCGCACCGCGCCCCGTTGTCGGCCTCGGGATCAGCTTTTTTCATCCTCGGAGGGCTCGGGCTCAGGCGCCGCCTCACCCTCTGCAGCGACCTCGGCTCCCTCTGCCTCCTCGGCCTCCTCTGCCTCCTCGCCCTCTTCGGGCAGGGGGATCGACTCAGCCTCGCTCTGGGCGGCACCCTCCGAATCGACAGCCTCGTCCTCGTCGGCCGTGATCACCAGCTCGTCCTCGATGCCCCACCGCCGCTCGGCTACGCGGGCCCGCTTGCCGACTCGACCCCTCAGGTAGTAGAGCTTGGCGCGCCGCACGTCGCCCCTGGCCACGACCTCGAGCCGTTCGATCTTCGGCGAGTGGACCGGGAAGGTACGTTCGACTCCGACGCCGAACGACTGCTTGCGCACCGTGAACGTCTCCCTCGCACCGGCGCCACGCCGAGCGATCACGACGCCCTCGAACACCTGGGTCCGCCGGCGGCTGCCCTCGACGACCTGGAAGTGGACGCGCACCCGGTCGCCGGGCACGAACCGGGGCATCCGCCTCAGCTGACGCTGCTCGATGCTCTCGATGATCGTGCTCATGGGCTCCTGCGAGGGCGTGCCGGGGCTCTTGCCGCCCGCCTGAGGCCGGAGACGACGCCTGACCTTTGGCGCACAACGGGCCTCCGATCAGCGAAGGCCCGCGCGGCCGCAGAATAGTAGCGGAGAGCCGCTAGCCGCCAGACGGGCCGCCCGCCCGCCGGCGGCTCTGCTCCAGCCGCCATTGCCGCACCCGCGCATGGTCGCCCGAGAGCAGCACCTCGGGCACCTGCCAGTTGCGGTACGAAGCGGGGCGCGTGTAGTGCGGGTACTCCGGCGCTCCTCCGAGGGCCTCCGAAAACGACTCCTCCACCGCGCTGTCTGCGTGGCCGAGCGACCCGGGGAGCTTGCGGATCACCGTGTCGGCGACCACCATCGCGGCCAGCTCGCCACCCGAGAGCACGTAGGGCCCCACCGAGACGGCGTCGGTGGCCAGATGCTCGGAGACGCGCTCGTCCACCCCTTCGTAGCGACCACACAGCAGCGCCAGCTCGGGCTCCGCGGCCAGCTCGCCGGCGAAGGCGTCGTCGAGCTGGCGGCCGGAGGGAGTCAGCAGGACGATGCGTTTGCCTTCGCGGCTCTCCCCGTAGGCTGCGTTCAGCGCCGCGTCGACGGCGTCGACCCGCAGCACCATGCCGGCCCCGCCGCCGTAGGGCGAGTCGTCGACCTGGCCACCGCCGAGCGGGGTCGTGGCGCGGTAGTCGAAGAGGCGAATCTCGGCCCCGCGCTGGATCGCGTTGCGCACGTGCCGCTGCCCTCCGAACCACTCGAACCACTCGGGGAAGAGGGTGAAGACGTCAAGCTTCAATGAACTCGACCAAGACCCGCCGCTCGGTCCCGGTCGAGGCAGCCTTGGCCACCGCACGGATCGCGTTCGCGACCCGGCCCCCTCTGCCGATCAGCCGGCCCAGGTCATCGCCGCCCGCGGTCACCTCGAGGACGAGGTCTCCGTCCTCCTCCACCTCCTCGACCTGCACGGAGTCCGGGTCCTCGACCAGCGCCCGGGCGAGGAACTCGACCAGCTCACGCATAGCTGGCCATCTAACTACGAGCCCGTCGCCTCGATGCCCTTGGCACGCAGCAGGCCCGCGACCGTGCGGGTGGGCTGAGCGCCGTGCGTGATCCAGTGACGGGCGCGCTCCTCGTCGAGCACGATCGTCGATGGGTCGGTCTGCGGGTTGTAGTGGCCGATCGTCTCGATCGTCCGGCCGTCGCGCGGCGAGCGGCGGTCGGCGACGACGATTCGCCATACCGGGTCCTTCCTCGCCCCAACCCTTCTGAGTCTGATTCGTACGGCCATGCGCGGCGGACCAGGTTACATGCCGCGCATCAGCTGCTGCGGGTCGGGCAGCTTGCCCTTGGCGAGCTGGGCCATCACCTTGCGCATCTGCGCGAACTGCTTGACGAGCTGGTTCACCGCCTGCACGGTCGTCCCCGAGCCCCGCGCGATCCGTTTGCGCCGCGAGCCGTCGATCAGGTCCGGCCGCGCCCGCTCGGTGGGCGTCATCGAGAGGATGATCGCCTCGATTCGATCGAGCTCGCGCTCGTCCATGTTCACCTGCCGCATCTGCTTCATCGCCTTGCCCATGCCGGGCATCAGCCCGAGCACGTTGGAGAGCGGCCCCATGCGCCTCACCTGGCGCAGCTGCTGAAGGAAGTCCTCGAGGGTGAACTGCTGCTGGCGAATCTTGCGCTCCAGGTCTTCGGCCTGCTGGGTGTCCGAGACCTCCTCGGCCTTCTCGATCAGCGACAGCACGTCGCCCATGCCGAGGATCCGGCCCGCCATTCGCTCCGGGTGGAAGCGCTCCAGCTCGTCGAGCTTCTCGCCCACCGACGCGTACAGGATCGGCTTGCCGGTCACCGCCTTCACGGACAGCGCCGCGCCGCCGCGGGCGTCCCCGTCGAGCTTCGTCAGCAGCACGCCGTCGAACTCGACCCGCTCCGCGAACGCCTCGGCGACGTTCACCGCGTCCTGGCCGGTCATCGCGTCGAGCACCAGGAGGACGTCGTGCGGCTTGGTGCGCTTGCGGATGGCCGCCAACTCGTCCATCAGCTCCTCGTCGACGTGCAGGCGGCCCGCGGTGTCGACGATCAGCACGTCCTCGCCGGCCGCCCGGGCCTCTCCCAGCGCCCACTCGGCGATCTCCACCGGATCGCGCTCGGTGCCCTGCTCATAGACCTTGGCCCCGGCTTGCTTGCCGACCGTGACCAGCTGCTCGACCGCCGCCGGGCGCTGGGTGTCGCAGGCGACCAGGGCGGCCCGCTTTCCGTCCTTGGCGAAATGCTTGGCGAGCTTCGCGCAGGCCGTCGTCTTACCCGAGCCCTGGAGCCCGGCCATCAGGATCACGGTCGGGCCCGAGCCGGCCAAGGCGAGATCGCGGCTGGCACCCCCCATCAGCGCCGCCAGCTCCTCGTTGACGATCTTCACCACCTGCTGGCCGGGGTTGAGGCTGTCCAGGACGCCGGCGCCCAGAGAGCGCTCCTTGACCTGGGAGGTGAACTGCTTGACGACCTTGAAGTTGACGTCCGCTTCGAGCAGCGCGAGGCGGATCTCGCGCATCGCCCGGTCGACGTCCGCCTCGGTCAGCTTGCCTCTGGAGCGAACGCCGGAGAGGGCGTCCTGGAGGCGGTCGGAGAGCTGATCGAACATGAGCCCAGCTTAGAGCGACTTACGCGGCGAGCCCGGCCGCCATCAGTCGCCGAGCAGCGCGGCGGCGAACTCGCGGGCGTCGAAGGGCCGCAGGTCCTCGAGTCCCTCCCCGATCCCGATCAGCTTCACCGGAAGGCCCAGCTCGGAGGCGATCGCCAGGGCGATGCCGCCCTTGGCCGTGCCGTCGAGCTTGGTCAGCACGACGCCGGTCAGATCGACGGCCTCGGCGAAGACCTGGGCCTGTCGCAGGCCGTTCTGGCCGGTGGTGGCGTCGATCACGATCAGGCACTCGTGAGGGGCGCCCTCGAGCCGCTTCGCCGCCACGCGACGCATCTTGGCCAGCTCCGCCATCAGGTTTGCGTGCGTGTGCAGGCGGCCGGCGGTGTCGGCGACCACGACGTCGGCGCCCCGCGACTGGGCGGCGGCGATCGCATCAAAGAGGACGGCACCCGGATCGCCGCCCGCCGACCCGCGGATGATCTCGGCGTCGGCGCGCTCGGCCCAGGCTTCGAGTTGCTCGATGGCGGCGGCGCGGTAGGTATCGGCCGCGGCGACGATCACCGACAGGCCGAGCTCGTTTCGCAGCCGCCAGGCGAGCTTGCCGATCGTGGTCGTCTTGCCGGTGCCGTTGACGCCGACCACCATGATCACCGCGGGGCGGCTCGACAAATCGATCTCTGCGTTATCCGGGCCGGCCACCTCGGCGAGCAGCTCGACCAGCCGCTCCCGCACCGCGTCGGCACCCTCGATGCTGCCGGCATCGACCTCGCCCTCGAGCCGCCGGACGACGTCGGCCGTGGTCCGCGCCCCCACGTCGGCGAGGATCAGCGCCTCCTCGAGCCGTTCCCAGGTCTGGTCATCGAGCCGTTCGAAGAGACTGGAGCCGAGCTCCGCCTGGAGCGCCCGGCGGCTCTTCGAGAGGCTCTCGCGGAGGCGACGCCAGGAGGAGGCCATGGCGCGCCACCTTAGTCCTCGTCGCCTTCGTCCTGCTTCAGGGCGGATCCAGTCTCGCTAACGCGCTGAAACCGCGTGCGTTTCGGGGCAAGTAGGGCGGCCCAAGGCGCACTCAGAGCCGTCCACCTGGACGTGGGCCCTTTGGTTCATCCATGTGATGAACAAGAGAGCCCAGGTCCTGCCAGGAAGGACGTGCCGCACGTTTGTTCCGCATATGACTACGAACGTACGACACCCCATTCGTGGCGCCCTGCCGACCCTGCCCTCCCCTACTTGCCTGGCCGGGACCCTTTTGAGTGCTCAGGCGGCCTCGGCGGCCTCGGCGGCCTCGTCCTCCGCCTCGTCGGCGTGCGAGAGGCGGCGGGAGATGACCTTGGTGGCGCCGCCGCTGCCCATGCTGACCCCGTAGAGCACGTCGGCGGCGTCCATGGTCCGCTTCTGGTGGGTGACGATCACGAACTGGGCCCGTCCGGAGAAGCGCCTCACGAGCTGGAGGAAGCGGTCGATGTTCGCATCGTCCAGCGCCGCCTCGACCTCGTCCAGGATGTAGAAGGGCGAGGGGCGGGCCAGGAAGACGGCGAACACGAAGGCGAGCGCCACCAGCGCCTTCTCGCCACCGGACAGCAGCGAGAGGCGACGGGTGGCCTTGCCGGCCGGGGTGACTTCGATCTCTACACCACTGCCGGCACCATCAATGCCCGCAGCGTCCTCGTCTGCGACTCCGGGTGCTGCGGGGTCGGTGTCAGGTTCGCCACCCTGAGCCCCGGCATCGGTTGCCTCACCCCCGAGCACGAGGCGGGGGCCCGGCTCGCCGACCAGGCGCAGGCGGCCGCGGCCGCCGGGGAAGAGGTGCTCGATCAGCTCCTCGAAGTTTCGCTCGGTCGCCTCGAACGTCTCCTCGAAGGCGACCCGGATCTTGCGGTCGGTGTCGCGGATCAGGCCCTGGAGCTCCGCGAGCGCCGACTCGAGGTCCTGCCGCTGCTCCTCGAGCCGGCCGACATGAGCAAGGGCGTCGGAGTACTCCTGCTCGGCCAGCGGGTTCACCGGGCCCAGCGCCTCGCGGCGTCGCGCCAAGCCCTCGAGCTTTCGGTCGAGAAGATCGCGCTCCTCCCCGCTCAGCGTCTCGCCCGCAGGCACGATCTCGCGACCCAGCCGAGAGGAAATTCGCTCCAGCTCCGCCGCCGCCTCGTCACGCCGGTCGCGCAGGTGCGTTGCCCGTACCTCGCTTTCGGTCACCGAGTCGCCCATCGCATGCAGCCTGCCCTGGAGCTCCGCCTCCGCCTCGGAGCAGGCGCGGAGCTGCGCGGTCACGTCGTCGGCATCATGCTGGTCGAGCATGCGGCGCTCGAGCCCGGCCGCGCGCTCGCTGACCGCCGCACGCGCCTCGGCCGTCGCCTCGAGCAGCCCGTCGAGCCGCTCCAGAAGCCCCGTCGCCGCCCGGACACGGCTCTCCAGCGAGTCCTGCCGGCGTTGACCCAGGAGCTCCTCCACCCGCCGTGCGCCATGAGCGGCGCGCTCGGATGCTTCGCGGACCCGCGCCACCTCCGGCGCTCGCACGCTGACGCTGTCCGCCGCCCTGGCCCGCTCCAGGGCTTGGCCCGCCGTTTCGAGCGCCGAGGAGATCCGCTCCAGTCCGGAGCCCACGGGATCGTCGTCCGTGCCTTCGCCGCCTGCCGGGGCTTCATCGGCCAGCGCGCCGAGCGCGGCGCGATGCCGCTCGAGTTCCTCCACGAGCTCGCCGCGGCGCAGGGAGAGCGCTTCGGCGCGGACGCTGAGCCGCTCGTGGGCGGCTCGCAGGGCCGTCAGCCGGCCCCAAACCTGGGTTCGCTCACGATCACGGTGGGCGAGGCGCTGCTCGATCTCGCTCCGGCGCCGGTTGACCTTTGCCTGCTCCGCCTCGATGCGCTCGCGCGCGTCACGTGCCTTGGCGGCTTCGCGCTCGGCGCCCTCGAGCTCGCTCGAGTGCCCGCGGAGCTCGTCGGCCAGCAGCGTGGCACGCAGCTCGCCGTCCTCACGCTCCAGGCGGGCCTGGATGTCCGCCGCCTGAGCCTGGCGCTTCAGCGGCCGCAGCCGGCTGCGGGCCTCGCGCTCCACGTCGAGCGCCCGGTCGAGGTTCTCCTGGGTGCGGTCGAGCTTCAGCTGGGCACGCCGGCGCCGCTTTCGGTGCTTGCCGAGCCCCGCCGCCTCCTCCACCAGGAGCCGCCGATCGCGGGGCTTCGAGTGGACTATCTCCTCCACCCGGCCCTGGCTGATCACCGAGTGCATCTCGCGGCCGAGATTTGCGTCGGCCAGCACTTCGATCACGTCGACCAGCCGGCAGCGCGCCCCGTTCAGCCTGTACTCGCCGTCGCCATTGCGATCCAGCCGCCGCCTGATCGAGATCTCCGAGAACTCGCTGTCCGCCGCCGCGCCATCCGAGTTCTCAAGGACCACCTCCACCTCGGCGTAGCGGCGCGCCGACTGCTGCTCGCCGCCCGCGAAGATCATGTCCTGCATGCTCTGGCCGCGTACCGCCAGCGGGCTCTGCTCCCCGAGGGCCCAGAGCACAGCGTCCGTGATGTTCGACTTGCCGCAGCCGTTCGGGCCAACGACCACGCTGACGCCGGGCGAGAACACGAGCCGGGTGCGCTCCGCAAAGGACTTGAAGCCCTTGATCGTGATCGAGCTCAGATGCATGGAATCGGCTGCGCGGCCCCCAGGTAGGCTCGCTGTCGGGTCGGACGGTCTTCTGTTTCGTCGCCTGGAGCCGGCTTCCTACCGCCCTCGGCGCTCCAGCGCCTCGGCCGCGGCAGCCTGCTCGGCGGCCTTCTTGCTCCGCCCCTCCCCCTTGCCGATCACCTCGTCACCGGAGAGCGCGACAACCTCGAAGCGACGGTCGTGGGGAGGGCCCACCTCTTGAACGACCTCGTAGGTTACGCGGGTGCCCTCCCGGGCGAGCAGCTCCTGGAGGGCGGACTTGAAGTCCAGCATGGTCTCGGACGCCAGCTCGATCTGCGGGGCGAAGGCCGCCACCGTAGCCTCGGTGGTCGCCTCGAAGCCATGGTGCAGGTAGCAGGCGCCGATCATCGCCTCGCATACCGAGGCCAGTGCCCGCTCCGAGGCCACGAGCCCCTCGGGGTCGATCCCGCCCTCGGGATCGGACGGCCCCGCTTCGCGTAGCCTCGCCGGCAGGCCCAGGGCTTCGGCCACCTCGGCGCAGGCGCGCCCGCTGACCGCCTGGCCGTGAACCTTGGTCAACCTGCCGATGTCCGCGCGCTGGTAGCGCCGATAGAGGTGCTCGGCCACCGCCAGCCCCAGGACGCCATCCCCGATGAAAGCGAGGCGGCCGTATGAGTCCGCCCGATGGCCCACCCACGAGGAGTGGGTGACGGCTCTGCGTCGCAGATCATCCGGGAGCGCCTCGATCAGCTCCGCGAGCCGTTCCGGGCCCCCGACCTCGGGCTGCTGGCGCGCCCGGCCGAGCCTGCGAATCCCCAACGGCATGAGCGCCTTGGGCTAGGCCCCGACGCCGAGCCGATGGGCGACGAACTCCACCGCCTGGCCCACGGTCTCGATCTTCGCCGCCTCCTCCTCGGAAACGCTCACCCCGTAGGTGTCTTCGAGCTCCATCACCAGCTCGTAGAGGTCGAGCGAGTCCGCATCCAGGTCCTCGCGAAGGCGCGTGGGCTCGTCGATTTTCTCGAGCGGTACCTCGAGCTCGCTCGACAGGTGCTCCCGCACCTTGGCCAGCACGTCGCCGCGGTTCAGCCCGTCGTTGCTCATGCCCCTTTCCTATCACGCATTCCGGCCTGCAACGAGGCATCGCGCAGCCCGCCGCGGGTCACACCCGCCCGACCCAGTAGCTCGGCGGTTCGCTCGACGGCGCTCTGGCCGGAGGTGCGCGCCGCCAGCCGCACCGCATTGGCGATGCCCTCGGGCCCGGAGCTGCCGTGTCCCACCACGGCAACCCCCCTCAAGCCGAGCAGGACGGCGCCCCCGGTCGTGTCGGGATCGAGGCGGCGGCGCAGGCCGGCCAGCGAGTGGCGAAGCAGGAGCCCGCCCGCGGCCGCCACGGGCCCGGAGCGGGCCGCGGCGCGTACCGCTTCGGAAACGGCCTTGGCCGTTCCCTCGATCGTCTTCAGGACGACGTTGCCGGTGAACCCGTCGGTGACGATCACCTCGGCCACCCCGGCCAGCAGGTCCCGCCCCTCGATGTTTCCCGTGAATTCGATGTTCCCGGCGCCGGCCAGCCTCGCGTGCGCCTCCACCACCTCCGCCGAGCCCTTGTTCGCCTCCTCGCCGACCGAGAGCAGCGCCACCCTCGGCTGGGCAACCCCGAGCACCGCCTCGCTGAAGGCGGCCCCCAGGTAGGCGAACTGCACCAGGTCATGGGCCCTGGCGTCGGCATTCGCCCCCACGTCGAGCAGCAGTGTGGGCGGCCCCGGCCGGCCCGGGACCAGCAGCTGGAGGGCGAGCGCCGGACGGCGAACGCCGTGCAGGCGCCGCAGCGCGAACAGGGCGGCCGTCATCGTCGCCCCGGTGGAGCCGGCGCTTGCCATCGCCTGTGAGCGGCCCTCGGCGACGTCCTGAGCGGCAAGGACGACCGAGGCCCCCGGCCTCGAGCGCACGGCGGCGACCGGCTCCTCGGTGTTGGTTATCTCCTCGACCGCCGGCACCAGCTCCGCGCCGGCGATCCCCTCCACCGCGGCCAGGGCGGCCGGGTCGCCGAACACGCGCAGCCGGATCCCGTCGGCCGCCGCAGCTCGGGCACCGGCGACGATTGCCTCCGGCCCTCGCTCGGCGCCGCGACCGTCGAGGGCGACCGTGGTCAACTGGCCTACTCCTCGGCCTCCGAAGTCTGCGCGGGGGCCGCCTCGGCGATCTCGTGCTCGATCACTTCACGCCCCGCGTAGGTCCCGCATACCGGGCAGACCCGATGCGGCAGGCGCGGACTGTGGCAGCGCGGGCACTCGTTCAGCCGGGGCGCGCTCGCCTTGTGGGTGGCGCGGCGCTTGTCGCGCCGCGCGCGCGAGGTCCTCTTCTTGGGGACGGCCATGCGAAGCGAGGATGGTAGCGGCGCCGGTCAGCGAGGGCCGTAGACGCTGCGCTCCCAGACCTCCACCAGGGCCTCGAGGAGCGTCGGGTCGTCCGGCCGCTCGGCGGCGGTCGCATGCTGATAGCAAACCCGCTCGTTCATCCAGGCGAGAACGTAGGCCGTGCCGGCGGCCCGGCTTGGATCCTCTCCGTCTTCTATGAGCCGCCGCTCGGTCGCCTTGATGAACCGCCCGACCACGGCGCGCCAGAAGTCGGCGACCTGCGCGTCGTAGGTCGAGGCCTCGACCACCGCGCGCAGCAGGGCACCGTGCTCGCGATAGGTGCCGAGGACGCCTGTGAGCGCCTCGCGCAGCCCCTGCCGCCCGTCGGCCCCCGACCACCATTGGTCGGCTTCGTCGTAGAGCTGGGCGACGACCGTCTCGGTCGCCCTCATCAGGAGCTCGCGCTTGTCGCGGAAGTAGACATAGAAGGCTGTGCGCGAGCGGCCCGCGGCGGCCGAGATCTGCTCCACCGAGAGATCCGCGTACGAGCCCCCCTGGGCGAGCAGCAACTCGGCGGCGGCCACGAATTCCGCCTCCGCCCCGCGCCGCCGCTCGGCGGTCTCCTCGCTCTTCGACAACACCGCCATGAGCCCATCTTAGCCATCGGCGTTTGGGGCACAAACTGTCTGACACGGTGTCAGCCAGCGGTGGTAGCCTGCCGTCAGTTCCGTGCATGGGCGTCGAAGCCTCCGGCGCGTCCGCCACCAAACCGGGAAGGAACAGCCATGGCCTCCACCCTCCTCGACCTCACCCAGCAGGGAGACGTCGCCACGATCAGCGACGAGTCGAAGCTGGACAAGGTGCAGCTGCTCAACCCCCAGCAGCTGTACGAGCTCTGGGAGCGCCAGCAGTGGCTCTCGCAGGAGATCGACTTCTCCCAGGACAAGGACGACTGGGCCAACCTCACGGATGAGGAGCGGGAGTGGTTCGTGTGGGGGATGTCGGCGTTCTTCCTCGGCGAGGAACGGGTCACGACCCAGTTCTCGGGGCTCGTGATGGCCTACGAGGACGAGCAGGAAGAGGCTTTCCTGGCGACGCAGCAGGTCGACGAGGCGCGGCACATGCAGTTCTTCGACCGCTTCTATCGCGAGGTCGTGGGCATGGCCGACGCGGGCATCTCGGAGCGCCTGGCGAGGGTGCGCGAGAACGTCAACGACGACTTCGTGAAGCTGTTCGACGAGGCGCTGGTGGACGCGGAGAAGCGGCTGGTCGCCGACCCGACCAACGTCGAGGCGAAGGTCGACTACATAACCGCCTACCACATGGTGATCGAGGGCACGCTGGCGCTCACGGGCCAGTGGACGATCACCGATTACTGGGAGAAGACCGGCAGGATGCGCGGCTTCCTGGAGGGCTTCAAGAACGTCGCCCGCGACGAGCATCGCCACGTCGCCTACGGCACCTGGTATCTGAAGCAGGCCTGCAAGAAGAACGGGGCGCTGGCGGACCGCGTGCGCGCGACGCTCCAGGAGCTGCTTCCGATTGCGAGCGGCGTGCTGGTCCCACCCGGCCTGGACCCGAACGACTGGGAGCTGCTCGGCTACACGTCCGTGCAGGTGAACACGTTCGCCTTCACGGCGCTGACCAGGCGGCTCAAGGTGATCGGCGTCCCGCTGGTCGCGCCCGAGCCCGCACCCGCGTAGCCACAGCCTGGGCTAGCGACGGAGTCGCGGTAGGCAGGTGCCGGCCTGCCGCCCCGTCCGCGCCCGAACCCGCCGACACCGGAGGCGCAGCCGAGGATGTCGGCGGAGTTATTTCAGCTCCCGTAGCTTTGCCCAACGGGGGTCGGGTTTCGGGTCGTGGCGGTGCTGCTCGGGGTCAGCGTCGTTGAGGGAAGCTCCGCAGACCGGGCACAGGCCCCTGCAGTCGGGCCGGCAGAGAGGCTGGAGGGGAAGCGCAATGGCCAGGACATCGTGGGCCCATGAGCCAAGGTCGAGCTCGTCGTCTTCGATGTAGGGACTGCGCAGCTCCTCGTCCTCCGTCCCCGGTTGATCGACCTCGCGGGCGTCGACCTCCACCGCGACGTCGGCGTCCGCCAGGCAGCGCATGCATGGCCCCGAAACGTGGGCGGTGAACCGCATCCGGACCGCGTAGCCCGCCGCGGTCCGCGACAGGTCGAGGCGAGCGTCCACGGAATCGCCCGCGACCACGTAGCGCTCGCCGCCGAGCTCGAGCTGCCCGGGATCTGCCGCCAGCTCGAGGCGGCGGCCCTCGCCGGGCCGGATGGCGAAACGGGCCAGGTCGATGCTGTGATATGCCGCCGGCATTCCTTGGATCGAGATTAGCGATCCAACACCCGAGCGGAAGGGCCTCAGCGTGAGCGCGCAATTTCACCTCAATCCCGAGACCTATCTGGACGAGATCCGAGCCGAGGTGCCGCGCTACGACGAGCTCCAGGACCAGACGATCGAGGCGATCCCGTTCCCACCCCGCCGGGTGCTCGAGCTCGGGGTGGGCACCGGCGAGACCACGCGACGGCTCCTGGCGCGCTACCCGGACGCCGAGCTGACCGGGCTCGACTCTGAGCCGGAGATGGTGTTCAAGGCGCGGGAGCCGGGGACCGAGGTGCGCCTGGCGCGGATGGAGGACCCGCTGCCCGACGGGCCGTGGGACCTGGTGATCTCGGTGCTCTCCGTCCACCACCTCACCGACGAGCAAAAACGCGACCTGTTTCGCCGCGTGCGAGAGCAGTCGCGGGCGATGGTGATGGGAGACGTGGTGATCGCCGAACGCCAGGTGGCACCGCTGGAGGCGGGCGTCGACCTGCCCTCGCGGGCCGCGGACCTGGCCGAGTGGTGCGGAGGCGAGACCGTCTGGGAAGCCGACGACCTGGCGGTGATCCGCGCGGTGCACGAACAAAAGAGCCCGCGCTGAGGCGGGCTCTTTCGAGGCCGCCTCTGACGATGGCGGCACTCGCCTGTTGAAACCAGGGTACCGCGCACCGGCCGTACGATCCGCCCGCCCCGCAACCGAGGAGGAGCCAGATGCCCGACAAGCTGCTGTATGAGAAGCGCGACCGGATCGCTTATCTGACCATCAACCGGCCCGAAGCCCGCAACGCGATCGATCCCGACGTCCACCGGCTGATGGTCGAGGCCTGGGCCGACTTCCGCGACGACGACTCGGTGGACGTCGCGATCCTCACCGGCGAGGGCGAGGCCTTCTGCGCGGGCGCCGACCTGAAGACCTACATCCCAGCGATCATCGAGGAAGCGACCCCCGACCGCCTGCGCGAGATCGCCGAGATGGGGCTGAACGGCTTCACCCGCGGCATGCACCGGATCTACAAGCCGATCATCGGGGCGATCAACGGCTGGGCGCTGGCCGGCGGCCTGGAGACGGCGATGGCCTGCGACATCCGAATCGCCTCCGAGCGCGCCATGTTCGGCTCCTTCGAGGCGCGGCGCGGCTTTCACCACGGCGACGGCGGCCTGGTACGCCTCGTCAACACCTGCGGCGTCGGCGTCGCCATGCAGATGCTGCTGACCGCAGAGCCGATCGACGCCCAGCGGGCCCTCCAATGCAACATGGTCGCCAAGGTCGTCCTACACGAGAAGCTGGCCGAGGAGGCGGAGCTGGTCGCCCGTCAGATCCTCCGCAACTCCCAGGCCGCGGTGCACTCGGCAAAGCAGACGATCCTCGACGTGATCGGCCAGCCGCTCGACTTCCAGCTCCGCACCGAGGCCTGGAACGCCTACACCTGCGCGGACCCCGAGGAGACGAAGGCGCTGCTGGAGCGCTTCTACGAGAAGACCGACGCGGGCCGCGCCGGGGCGCATGCCACCAAGCTGTGATGGCTAGCCCGGCTCGCGCCACATCTGCCACAGGGGCGGGCCGCCGGAGGGGAGGTTGAACTCGCCCGTGACCTCGAAGCCGTGGCGCTCATAGAGGGCGCGGCTGCGCACGCTGCTCGCCTCGAGGTAGGCCGGAGTGCCCTGTGCGTCGAGGGTCTGGAGCGCCGGGTACATCAGCTTGGAGCCCATGCCCCTCCCCTGGCACTCGGGGGCGACGCCCATGATCGCCAGATACCAGTGGGCCGGCTTGCGCGGATGCCTTCGCTCCATTCGCATCCGGGCGCGGAACGCCAGCGGCAGCCGCCTGCCGAACACCCTCACCATTTCAGGCCCCTCCCGCACGCTCGCCGTCAACGGCACCCGCCAGGCATCCGGCGGCGCCCAGACCGCTCCGCCGACCACGTCGTCCGTGGTCCAGACGAGCCCATGCGAGAGGGCGATCCCACTGAGCTCGGTCTCGAAGAACAGCCTCAGGCGACGCGTGCGGTCGCTCGCGTGGGGCAGCAGATGCGACCACCCCGGGTCGTCTTGGAAGGCGTGCGCGAGGGCGTCGGCGAGGCGCGGGACGTCCTCGGGTGACGCCTTGCGGATCGTTTAGCCGACCTCGGCCGGCTCTTCCTCGCGCCCGGCGAGGCGGTCGCGGCCGCGGCGGACGGCAGCGAGGAACTTCTCGAGGTTGACCTCGAGCGTTGAGAGGATCTCGTCGGCGTAGTCCTCGGCCCCGAGGCGGATCGAGCGCTCGGTCTCCCGGGCATCCTCGATGATCTCCTCGGCGCCGCGCTCGGCCTGCTTGTAGACCTCCTCCTCGGAGATCAGGCGCGCCTGCTGGTCGCGCGCCTCCTTGACGACGCGCTCCGCCTCGCGCTTCGCCTCGGCGAGCATCTCCTGGCGCTCCTTGACGATCCACCGCGCCTGCTTGATCTCCTCGGGAATCGTGGCGCGCATCTGGTCGAGAAGGTCGTAGATCTCCTCGCGGTCCACGCGCACCTGATCCGTGAGCGGCACCGGCCGCGCGTTGTGGATCAGGTCATCGAGCTTGTCGATCAGAACCAGAACATCCATGAGAATCGTGAAAGCTTACGCGGAGCGGCGGAAATGCGGGCGCACAGTCGTATTTTCGGCGCCGAATTGCAATCTCCCGCCCGCGCATGAATACCCCGCTAACGCCTCACGCGCTCGACCAGCGCCTCGGCAACCGGCGGTGGGACCAGGTCGGAGACGTCGCCGCCGAAGGTCGCCATCTCCTTGACGCCGGTCGAGGAGAGGAAGCTGTAGTCGGGCGAAGCGATGATGTAGACGGACTCGATCTCCGGCGCCAGCTTTTTGTTCAGCTGGTTCATCTCGAACTCGAACTCGAAGTCCGAGATCGCTCGCAGGCCCTTGACGATCGCGCCGGCCCCGTGCTCGCGGGCGAAGTCGACCAGGAGAGTGGAGAAGACCTCTACCTCCACGTTGCCCTGAGCCGCCACCGCCTGCTGTAGGAACCCCCTTCGCTCCTCCGCGTTGAAGACGGTCTGCTGCTTGCGAATCGGCTGGTTGACGACGCCGACGATGACGCGGTCGAACAGTTTTGCGGCCCTGGCGATGATGTCCAGGTGCCCGTAGGTGACCGGGTCGTAGGTGCCCGGGCAGATCGCCACCCGCCCGTCCGTCATCCCC
This sequence comes from Actinomycetota bacterium, assembly GCA_038040415.1. Taxonomy (GTDB): domain Bacteria; phylum Actinomycetota; class Thermoleophilia; order Solirubrobacterales; family 70-9; genus AC-56. Next base: position 44,077 of record JBBPIK010000002.1, on the reverse strand, counting down.
CGGCCCCCCCCAGCTGGTGGATCCGGATCAGGGTGTCGCCATAGCGTCGCTCGGCCAGCAGTGGCAGCGACAGCTCGAGCGGCCGGCGCGCGGCGCTCTCGCAGATCAGGCGTCCGCCCTCCGCGAGCCGTCCAGGGATGAGCGAGTCGAGTTCCCCTTCAAGACGGTCGGCGAGTCTATAGGGCGGATCGCAGAAGATCAGGTCGAAGCGCCGGCGAGAGCGTCGCAGGTAGCGAAGCGCGTCGGAGCGGACCACCTCAGCGCGCCCCACCAGGCCGAGCTCGCGCACGTTCCGCCGCGCGAGGGAGACCCGGGTGTCCACCAGCGTCGCCCGGGTGGCTCCCCGGGAGAGGGCCTCGATGCCCAGCGCCCCCGTGCCGCAGAACAGGTCGAGGACGCTCTCCCCGCCGAGCTCCCCGAGGATCGCGAACAGCGCCTCGCGAACCCGGTCCGCAGTTGGGCGAACCGCCGCCGAGCGCCGTGGCGGCGCCGCCAGGCGGCGTCCCTTGAGCGCGCCGGCGACGACCCTCATTTAGGCGGCGATCGGCTCGGCCCGCTCGTCGCCGAACCGCTCCCGGGCCGCCTGGAGCAACGGGCCCAGCGCGGGCGCGTCGAGGGACCCATGCCGGTCGAGCAGCTCCAGCAGCTCGCGGCGCGCCTCCGTGAGCACAGCGACGTCCTCGGGTAGCTCTGCCACGTGAAAGCGCGGCAGGCCGTGCTGCCGGGTGCCCAAGATCTCTCCCTCGCCGCGCAGCGCCAGGTCGACCTCCGCCAGCTTGAAGCCGTCCCGCTCGGCCTCGATCGCCGCCAGCCGGCGACGGGCGAGCTCCGAGCCGGGGTCGGCGAACAGGATGCAGTGCGAGGCATGCTCGCCGCGCCCCACGCGACCGCGAAGCTGGTGGAGCTGGGAGAGCCCATAGCGCTCCGCACCCTCCACCACGATCACGGTCGCGTTGGCGACGTCGATGCCCACCTCGATCACGCTCGTCGCCACCAGCACGTCAGTTCGTCCAGCCGCAAAGTGCTCCATCGCGGCCTGCTTTTCGCGGGACGGCATCTGGCCGTGCAGCAGGCCGACCTCGAAGTCGGCGAACTCTCCGGTGCGCAGGCGGTCGGCCTCCTCAGCCGCCGCCTTCGCCTCGAGCTTCTCGGAGCCCTCGACCAGGGGACAGACGACATACGCCTGGCGGCCCTCGCGCAGTCTCTCGCGGATGAACTCGTAGGCGCCGGCCCTCTTCTCCTCCCCCACCGCCCAGGTCTCGACCGGCCGGCGTCCCGCCGGCAGCTCGCGAAGGACGGTGGCATCGAGATCGCCGTAGGCGGTCAGCGACAGGGTGCGAGGGATCGGCGTTGCCGTCATGTGGAGGGCGTGCGGGGCCGCTCCTTCGGGGCCCTTGGCGTCGAGCGCCGCGCGCTGCCGGACGCCGAAGCGATGCTGCTCGTCGACCACGCAGACCGCGAGCCGGTCGAACGCGACCTCAGGCTCGATCAGCGCGTGTGTCCCCACCACCATCCCGAGCTCCCCTGAGGCGAGGCGGCCGAGCGCCTCACGGCGCCGCGCCGCCGGCGTCGCACCGGTCAGCAGGGAGAACGGAACCGCCTGCTCGGCAAGCAGCCGGTCCAGGGTCGCAGCGTGCTGCTCGGCGAGCGTCTCGGTGGGCGCCATCAGCGCGGCCTGGAGGCCGGACTCCACGGCGCGCAGCATCGCGTACGCCGCGATTACGGTCTTCCCGGATCCCACCTCCCCCATCAGCAGGCGCTGCATGGGGCGCTCGGAGACAAGCTCGGCGTCGATCTCGGCGATCGCGCGCCGCTGATCGCTCGTGAGCTCGAACGGCAACGACGCGAGCCAGCCCGCGACCAGCTCGCCAGGCGCGCCCAGGGCGATGCCCGGACGGCTCGCCTGACGACCCCGGCGGCGCGCGGCGAGCGCCGCCTGGTGCAGGAAGAGCTCCTCGAAGGCCAGCCGGTCCCGAGCCCGCTCGGCCTCGTCAAGGCTGTCCGGAAAGTGGGCGACGGCCAGCGAATCGCCGGCGCCCGCCAAGCGGCGGCGGGCGCGCAGCTCCGCCGGCAGCGGCTCGAGCGCGTTGCGGGCCAGCGGCCTCGCCTGCCATGCCCACTCGCGCAGCCGCTGGGCTCGCAGCCGCTCCGACGCAGGATGCACCGGCACGATGCCCATCGTGTGCAGGCCGGGAGGCGCACCTCCCGGAGCGACCTGCGTGGTCCCGTCGCGCGCCGGCAGGAACTCATGCGCTTCGACCCGAAAGCCGGAGCGGTCGAGCTTGCCGTACGCGAGCAGCCGCGTCCCGGATTGCAGGCGCTCGGCGAGCCAGGCCTGGTTGAACCAGACCGCCTTCGCCGGACCCGACTCGTCGGCCACCGTGGCCTCGACGATCACCAGGCCACGGCGGCGGGTCGGCCGCAGGCGCGCCGAGCGCACCTCCACCTCCACCGTCGCCTGCTCGCCGATCTTGAGCTCCGACAGCGGGCGGGGCGCAGCCAGGTCCCGGTAGGAGCGCGGGACGTGCAGCAACAGCTCGCCCAGTGTCCCTATCCCGAGCTCGGCCGCCGCTGCCGCCAGCCTGGGGCCGGCGCCTCGAAGCGTGACCAACGCGGCCGCCAGCAGGCTCGGGCGGGGGGCGGAACGCAGCGGCGCTGCGCCAAGTCGCTCGCGGTCCTGCCGGTCTGCGGTCCCGAACGCAACCGGGGCTGCGGGCTCTGCCGCGCTTCGGGGATCACGGGTAGGCGCCGCCGCACCGCTCATCGCCTCAAGGCTACGGCGGGGCGAGGCCGGAACCCCGCCGTCCGGCCAGGCCTCGGCCAATAGGGTTCACCGCCATGGGCCGGATCGAGGGGAGGCTCACAGAGCTGGGGCTGGCGCTGCCGAGGCCGTTCGCCCCTCCACCGGGGGCCGAGTTCAAGTTCGACCTCATCAGGGTGAGCGGCGGCACCGCCTATGTCTCGGGACACCTGCCCACCGACGGCGCCGAGGTCCTGATGCGGGGAAAGGTCGGCGATCAGCTCACGGTCGAGCAGGGCTACGAGGCCGCTCGCCTCACCGCGCTGGCGGTCCTCGCATCGCTGAAGCGGGAGCTGGGCGAGCTCGACCGCGTCAGCGGTTGGGTGAAGGCGCTGGGGCTGGTCAACTGCTCGCCCGGCTTCAGCAAGACGCCGGCGGTGATCAACGGCTTCTCGGAGCTGATCCTCGAGCTCTGGGGCGAGGCGGGGCGCCACGCCCGCTCGGCGATCGGGGCGGCGGAGCTCCCGTTCGACGTCCCCGTGGAGGTGGAGGCGATCGTCGAGGTCCAATAACGGGCTACGGCAAGACGCGCTCGAGGAGCTCTCCGGCGGGTCGCGCCTCGACTTGCGCTTTGAGGTCGCGGCGGTAGCAGAGCAGCGCGAGGCTGGGAGCAATCATGAAGTCGGCCGCGTTCTTCTCCTCGCCGTTCAGGACCCCGGCGCCAATCCAGCCGTCGACTCGGTCGAGCATCCCGGGCAGCGATTCCAGCAGCTCGGGCTCGGTCGCCCGATTGGCGCGAAAGACCGACCGGGCGAGCAGGCCGGTGCCCACGAGCCTGACCGTCTCGTTTCGCCACAGCAGGGGACCAAGCCTGCCGTCGTTGCCGCGATCGATCATCCCGTCGCGGCCGTGAAGCACCGCGGCAAGGGCCAGCCTCCGGGCCGTCATCTGGAGCACCTCGTCGCCCCAGCGCTCCGCCTCCTCGATCGCCGCACGGCGCTCGGGATCGGCCGCGAACAGGGGTGGGTCCGGCCGCAGCCGGTCGAGGAAACGGGCGATCTCGCGATTGGTCTGCACGCGGTGGCCGTCGTAGCGGAGCGCCGGCACGGTCCCGAGCCGATCGGCCATGGCGAGCATGGACGGGCGTCTATTGCCGATTCGGCGCCGGACTGGATTGCTCGCAAAGCCGCGCAGTCGCAGAAGCAACGGCTGCAAGCCGGTGGGCAAGTTCACGGCCCGGTAGGCGATGCCCTTGTGATCGAGCATCAGCATCCCCGTGCGGCAGGCGTGGGAGCCGAGGATCACGTACAGCTTCGCGGCGGCGGGCTCGGTCACCTGCTCGCGCCCAGCCCAGCGGCCACCAGAGCCGGCTCCGGCCTGCGGTGGCGGCGAAACATCTCCTCGACCCAGCGGTAGCCGGGCCGGTCGGCAAGCGGGCCGCGGAAGCGCTCGTAGCCGGCCGGCGGATTCACAGGCGGCCCCTCCGGGGGGAAGGCGAGCGGGTACAGGAGCGCAGCCGCGGTCAGGTCGGCGACGCTGAAGCGTTCGCCGACCAGGTACTCGTTGCCGTCCAGCTCGGCCTCAAGGCGATCCAGGGCCGCAAGCACCCTGCCCCGCGCCAGCTCGGCGGCCTCGGGTGACTTGACGCCGTAGCGCAGGCCGGCGAAGGCCGACGCGTAGCGGGCGGCTGCGACCCCAGCACCCCGCAGCCGCCGCAGCGGCCGCGGAACGTCCGGCGCCACCGCTGCCGCCATCTGCTCGGGGTGGCGCGCCGCCTCGTGCCAGACGAGCAGCCGGATGTGCGGGCCCAGCTCCTCGTCGAACCAGTCTTCGAGCTCCAGCGCACGGCGCAGCTCTTCCGGATCCTCGGGGTACAGCGGAGGCTCCGGGAAGCGATCCTCGAGCGCGGCGATGATGGCCGTCGAGTCGCCCAAGTTCTTGCCTTCGAGCTGAAGCACCGGGAAGGTCTTGTGACGACCGCGAGTCAGCGCCAACGCGACCAGGATGTGAACGCCCGGCGGCGGCGCCCGGAGCTGGTGCTCCACCCCCTTGTAGTCCAGCGCCCAGCGGGCCTTCTCGCTGTAGTGCGAGATCCTGATCTGCCACAGGACGGGCTTCGATCCGGCCACTGGGATCAGCCTACTTCCTCGCCGTCGACTTGAAGCTCCGAAAGCTCGATCCAGACCAAGGTCGGGAATGGCAGCGAGCGGTTGCCCGGGCGGATCGGGCGGACCCAGCGGCGGGTGGGGAAGACGAGCCCGCCCGCCTGCGCGTGCTCGGCGCAGTAGTGCGCCGCCCTGGCCCATCCCCCGACGACCTCGGCGACGTAGTCGTGGCGGCGCAGGCGGGCCTGAGCATCGAAGTAGAAGGTCTGGCGGCGCGAGTGCGTATCGAGCCCTTCGGGGAAGGTGACCTCGAGGCGCCGCCACTCCTCGTCGTCCTGTCGCCACGGCTCGCCCTCGCTCACCTCGAGGCCGTCGCGAGTGAGCAGGAGCGGCGTGGTGAGGTAGTTCCACATCGCGTAACCAGCGAAGTAGGTCGCGTCGAGCGCGTCCCAGCGCAGGTTGCGGCGCAGCCCCGCACGCCCGAAGAACGCGGGCCGCGGCTCCTCTCGGGAAGCAACGACGTCGCCGGCATCGGTCTCGATCCGGGCCTGGCCGCGCTCGAAGACGCCCCGCTGTCCCGCCTTCGGGAACGGATCCATCACCGTCAGAGGCTCCTGCACGCCGACCGTGAGCCGGTAGTCGGCGAAGCGGCTCCCAGGCACCCGAGTGCGGATCAGGAACCCGCCCGAGCGCACTCGCGCCCGAACGGTCCGCGCCGCCCGCCAGCGCTCCAGCCCCCCGTGAGCCTCAAGCACCTCATCTAACAATGCGCTCATGGGTTGGGGCTAGCGACGAAGTCGCGGTAGATACGAAGAGGCCTGCCGGGTCAGGTCTGTCCCCTCGCCCGCCGAAAACGTAGGCGAAGCCGAGGCTTTCGGCGGAGTGATTCCCGTAGGCCGAAGGCCGAGGCTTTCGGCGGAGTGATGCTCATTGCGCAGCAATGAGCCACCAGTAATGCGGCTGGCCGCCTCGGTGGAGCTCCAGCTCCACCCCCTCTGCGAGCTCGAGCGGCAGCTGATCGAGCGGAATCGGAGCGCCCTCCCCCTCGATCACGGTGACGATCTCGACTCCCTCGGCGAGGCTGTCGATGGTCGCCGACAGCGTCGAGCCGGCCCCTCCCCAGGCGACCACCTCCTCGCCCGCGAACCCGACGGCGTCGCCGCGCACGAAACGGCCCTGCGGGTCCGGGCGCGCGGCGGGCGCGACCGCGCCCCAGCGGATCTCCGCGAGCGCGGACTCCAGCCGCTCCGCGTTGCCGGCCGCATCGCGCTCGGGATCGACCTCGACCAGCGCCACTAGGGCCGCCTGTTGGGAGAGAGACGGAACCACCCGAGCGGGCGTCTCGGACAGCTTCGCCGCCTCTCGCGCGGCCAGGATCACGTTCGGCGAGTTGGGGAGCACGAGCACCTCCTCGGCCGACACCTCGTGAATCTGAGCGAGGATCTCGTAGGTGGAGGGATTGAGGGTTGCTCCGCCGTCGACGACGTGCGCGCCGAGGGCCTCGAACAGCGTCTTCAGCCCGTATCCCGCGGCCACTGCGACGACCCCGGTGAGCGCCGGCGCCAGGCGGCGCTCGCGCGCCTCGATCTGCTCGCGCATGTCGCCGACGTCGAGTCGCTGGACGTCGCCCGCCTCCTCGAACACGCCGACGGCCACCTCAGGCTCGTCGGTGTGGAGATGCACCTTCAGGGTCGCCTGGTCGCCGACCACAAGCACCGAGTCGCCGATCTCCTCCAGGCGCTTGACGAAGGAGCGCGAGTCGAGCTGGTGTCCGGTGACGATGAAGTTCGTGCAGTAGCGAAAGCGGCTGTCGAAGTGGTGGGGGCGCGTCTGCCTCGGCGGCTCGTGATGCGCGACCTCGGGGATCGCATCGAGCTCGCCCTTCAGCCCGGCGACGATTCCCGCCAGGATCACCACCAGCCCGTGCGCCCCGGCGTCGACCACGCCGGCCACGGCCAGCACGTCGAGCTGGTCGGGGGTCCGCTCGACCGCCTCCTGCCCCGCCCGGGCGGCCACCGCGAGCACCTCGGCCAGGAGCTCGTCCTGCTCGGCATCGCCCGCCTGCGAGGAGAGGCGCTGGCGGTCCATGTGCGCCAGGTGCTGCGAGGCCGCATGCGCCATCTCGCGGATCACGGTCAACATCGTCCCCTCGGCAGGGTCGCGCACCGACTCGTAGGCGGCGTCGGCGGCGCTCGCAAATGCCGCGGCGACCAGCACCGGGTCGACCAGCTCGCCGGGGCGGCTGGCCAGCTCCTCGGCGGCGCCGCGGACGATCTGGCTCAGGATCACGCCCGAGTTGCCGCGCGCCCCCATCAGGGCCGCCCGGGCGACGGCGTGGACGATCTCCTCGCGAGCGCGCCTGTCGAACGGCTGCCCGTCGAGGCCGTCCAGCTCGCTCATCACGGCCCGCATGGTCAGCACCATGTTGTCCCCCGTGTCGCCGTCGGCGACCGGGAACACGTTCAGATCGTTGACCTCCTGGCGGCGTTGCTCGAGGTGGGCGTACGCGGCTTCGACGACCCGGCGAAACCGCTCGATCGAGGTGTCGGCCACTGGGGCCGGATTATCCCTGGTTAGGCCGCTTTCGTGACCTTGTTCGACTTCAGGCAGCGGGTGCACACGTAGACCCGGCGGGCTCGGGACCCGTCCTGGATCCGAACCTTCTGGAGATTCGGGTCGAAGCGCCGGCGGGTGGCGACCATCGAGTGGCTGCGCGAGTTCCCGAACGCCGGGCCCTTGCCGCAGCTGAAGCACACCTTGGCCATCGCGCGGGGATGGTAGCGGGGACCTACCCCACGGCCTCCCGAGTCAGCGCCATCCGGAGCACGGCGACGGCGGCGTTTCGGCCCTGATCGCGCTTGTCCCCGCCGGAGCGCGCCAGCGCCTGCTCCATCGTCTCGCAGGTGATCACCCCGAAGGCGCAGGGAACCCCCGTCTCCAGCTGAACCTGCTGGATCCCGCGAGCCGACTCCGCCGAGACATGGTCGTAGTGGTCGGTCTCGCCGCGGATCACCGCCCCCAGGCAGGCTACGCCGGCGAAGCGGCCCGACGCCGCGCACCACTTCGCCGCCAAAGGCAGCTCGAAGGCGCCCGGCATCTCGAAGGTGTGCACCGATGCCGCGCTGACCCCGCCTGCGGAGAAGCCCTCGATCGCCCCGTTGAGGAGCCGCTCGGCGAGCTCCTCGTAGAAGGTCCCCACGCAGACGGCGAACTCCTTGCGGCCCAGCCGCCCGCGCTCCGCGGCCGAGAACTCCTCAGCCATCCTCGGGCTCGGACTCCTTGGCCCCCAGCGCCTCGCGCTCGACCTCGTTGCGATGCTCCTCGTGGATCATCTCCTCGTCAAGCGGCAGGCCCTGGTGATGGAGGGTGTGGCCCAGGCGCTCGCGCTTCGTGCGCAGGTACGCCTCGTTGTGCCGGTTGGGCTCCGCCTGGATCGGGACCTGGTCGGCCACCGAGAGCCCGTATCCCTCCAGGCCGTGGATCTTCCTCGGGTTGTTGGTGAGGATGCGAATGCTGGTCAGCCCCAGGTCGACGAGGATCTGCGCCCCGATCCCGTAGTCGCGCAGGTCGGCCGGCAGCCCAAGCTTCAGGTTCGCGTCCACGGTGTCGAGCCCGTCCTCCTGAAGCCTGTAGGCACGGAGCTTGTTCAGCAGGCCGATCCCCCGTCCCTCCTGGGAGAGGTAGAGCAGGACGCCGGAGCCCTCGAGCTCGATCATCGCCAGCGCCGCCTCGAGCTGCTCGCCGCAGTCGCAGCGCATCGAGTGGAAGACGTCGCCCGTCAGGCACTCGGAGTGGACGCGCACCAGCACGTCGTCCTTGCCGCGGACGTCCCCCTTGACCATCGCCAGATGGTGCTTGTCGTCGACCAGCGAGCGGTAGCCGACCGCGGCGAACTCTCCGAAGGCGGTCGGCAGGCGCGTCGAAACGACCCGCTCCACCAGCTTCTCGGTCCGGCGCCGGTAGGCGATCAGGTCGGCGGCCGTGATCATCTTCAGCCCGTGGCGACCGCAGTACGGGATCAGGTCGGACACCCGGGCCATCGTCCCGTCCTCGTTCATGATCTCGCAGATCACGCCGGACGGGATCAGGCCCGCCAGGCGGGTTAGGTCGACGGCCGCCTCGGTCTGCCCGGCTCGCTCCAGCACGCCACCGTTCTTTGCCTTGAGCGGGAAGACGTGCCCCGGCTGGACGATCCCGTCGGGCTTCGTGTTGGGGTCGATGGCGACCTGAATCGTGTGGGCGCGGTCGTGGGCGGAGATCCCCGTGGTCACCCCCTCCGCCGCCTCGATCGAGACCGTGAAGTTGGTGTGGAACGCCGACTCGTTCTTGGCCGCCATCAGATCGAGCTCCAGCTCGTCGCAGCGCTCCGGCGTCAGCGCCAGGCAGATCAGCCCCCGCCCGTGCATGGCCATGAAGTTGATCGCCTCGGGAGTCGCGAACTGGGCGGCGAGAGTGAGGTCGCCCTCGTTCTCGCGATTCTCGTCGTCGCAGACGACCACCATCCGGCCGCCGCGGATCTCCTCGATCGCTTCCTCTATTGGCGCGAACGCGCTCTCAGCCATCTAGCTCCTTTCCTCCCCAAAGCCTTGCACGAGCCGCTCCGCATAGCGCGCGATCACGTCCACCTCCAGGTTGACCTGGCCGCCGTCGGCCAGCGCTCCGAGCGTGGTCCGCTCCAGGGTCTCCGGGATCAGCGACACCTCGAAGCCATCGTCGGCGAGTGCGGCCACCGTGAGGCTGACGCCGTCGACCGTCACCGAGCCGCGCTCGATGATGAAGCGGCCAAGCGCGCGGGGCGCCGCCAGCCGCAGGCGCCGGGCGAACCCGTCCGCCCGCACCCCCCTGACCTCGCCGGTCCCGTCGACGTGTCCCTGGACGAGGTGACCGCCTAGGGGGTCCCCCGCTCGCAGCGGCGGCTCGAGGTTGACGGAAACCCCGGGCACGAGCGCTCCGAGGGTGGTCACGGACAGCGTCTGGTTCATCACCTCGGCCTGGAAGGCGCCGTCGGCGGCGGAGGCCACGGTCAGGCAGGCGCCGCTCACCGACACCGAGTCCCCGGCGCTCAGCTCCGTGGCGAGACCGGCCTTGACCCGCAGGCGCGCACCCGCCTCGCTTCGCCGAAGCTCCTCGACGGTGCCGACCTCGCGGACAATGCCCGTGAACATCCCTCACCACTCCCGCAGGCGGGCGCGGACCAGCAGGTCCTCGCCGGAGCGCTCCCAATCCATCGTGAGGGCGGGCGTCGCGTCGGCGATCAGCGGGGCGCCTTCGCCTGCGGCCAGCGGCCTGGCGGCGGCGCCGCCGAGCACGATCGGGGCGATGAACAGCCTCAGCTCGTCGACCTCGCCGGCGTCGAGGAAGGAGCCGGCAAGCGTCGGGCCGCCCTCCAGCAGGATCGAGGTGATCCCGCGCCGCCCGAGCTCGGCGAGCGCCACAGCGACGCGGGCCGGCGGCTCGCCGTCGCAGACGACCAGCTCGGCCCCCGCCTTGCGGAGCGCCTCCATCCGCTCGCCCGCGGCCGCTGGGGAGACGACCACGATCAGCGGCGCCTCGCCGATCGAGCCGACGAGCTGGGAGCCCAGCGGCAGGCGGGCCCGCGAGTCGAACACGACCCTGGTTGGCTGGCGGACGTCGGCCCCGGTCGCGACCGGTCTGGCCGTCAGCAGCGGGTCGTCGGCCAGCGCGGTGCCGATTCCGACGCAAACGGCGTCGCACTCGGCCCGCCAGCGGTGAGCGAGCGCGCGGCTGGCCTCGCCCGAGATCCACCTGGAGTCGCCGCCCGCGCTCGCCACCCGGCCGTCGAGGCTGAGGGCCGACTTCAAGAGCACGAGCGGGCGAGTCGTGCGGGCGTGCTTTCGAAAGGCTTGATTCAAGAGGCGCGCCGCCGCCGCCACCGGGCCGCTCGCCAGCTCGACCTCGACGCCCTCGTCGCGGAGGATCCCCGGGCCGCGGCCGTTCGCCTTTTCGCTCGGATCCTCGGAGGCGATCACGACGCGCGCCACCCCCGCCGCGAGGATGGCCCCGGTGCAGGGCGGCTGGTGCCCGTGGTGGGCGCAGGGCTCGAGGGTCACGTACAGCGTCGCCCCGGCCGGGTCAACTCCCCTGGCGCGGCAGTCGTCCAAGGCCGCGACCTCGGCGTGGGGGCCGCCGAGCCGGGCATGGAAGCCTTCGCCGATCGGCTCGCCGTCGCGCACCAGCACGGCGCCGACGAGCGGGTTGGGGCTGACCTTGCCGCGACCGCCCTCGGCCAGCTCCAGCGCCCGTTGGAGGTGGAGCCGGTCCTCTGCTGTGACCACCTTGGGCATCAGCCTGATGGTAGGCCGTAAGGTGCCCGACCGATGGCGCGCGAGGTAGCGGAGGCGGAGGCGAGGCGCTTCGGCCGCGCCGCCGGATTGCTCTCGATCGGGATCGGCTCTGCGGGGCTTCTCACCTACGTCTACTTCTCGCTTGCCTCACACAACCTCAACAGGGTCGAGTACGGCGAGTTGGTCGTCCTCTGGTCGGCGGTCTTCATCACCATCTCGACCCTCTTCCGGCCGGTCGAACAGCTCCTCTCGCGGACGATCGCCGAACGCCAGGCGAGCCGGCAGCCGATCGGCCAGCCGCTGCGGGTCGCGGCGAGGATCCAGCTCGGCGTGGCCGCCGCCTTCGCGCTCTGTGCCCTCGCCCTCCGGGGGCCCCTCGAGGACCAGCTCCTGTCAGGCAGCGAGACCCTGTACTGGATCCTCGTCGCCGCCGCGCTCGCCTTCGGCGCGAGCTTCTTTGCGCGCGGCTTTCTGGCCGGCAGCCGGCACTTCGCCCTCTATGCCCTCCTCCTGCTCGCCGAGTCCACGGCCCGCGTCTCGTTTGCGCTCGCGGTCGCCGTCGGCATCGCCAGCGGGCAGACCGCGGTTGCCCTGGGGATCGTCGCCGCGCCCCTGCTCAGCCTCACGGTCATTCCGCTCGCCATCGCGGCTCGCGCCCTGGCCCGGCGCCGGGCCGGGCCGCCACCCCCGGCACCGACCCCTCCACCGCCGGCGCCGCCATCGGGTCAACCCGAGTTCACCCTGGCGGCGGGTGGCGGCTTCGCCGCTGCCGTGCTCCTGATCATGTTCAGCGAGCAGGCCCTGCTGAACGCCGGGCCGCTGCTGGTCAGGGCCTCCGAGGGGGCGGCGGCGGCCGGGTTCATCTTCAACGTGCTGATGATCGCTCGCGCGCCGCTCGTCCTCTTCCAGGCGGTGGCCACCAGCCTGCTGCCGCACCTGACGCGATTGCGCTCCAGCGCCGACGCTCGGGACGCGGACGCCTTCCGGCTCTCGGTCCGGCTGACGATCGGCGCGGTCTGCGCCTTCGCGGCGGCGGTCGGGCTGATCGTCCTGATCGCCGGTCCCGAGCTGATGCAGCTCGCCTTCGGCGAGAACTTCGACTACGACCGCGCGGGCCTTTTGATCGTCACCGTGGGCATGGGCTTCTACCTCGCCGCCGTGACCTTGAACCAAGCGGCCCTGGCGCAGGGTCAGGTCCGCCGCGCCGCCGCCTGCTGGGTGGGCTGCGCGCTCGCCTTCGTCGGCTGGAGCCTGCTGCCGGTGCTGGACGAGTTCCGTCGTGTCGAAGTTGGATTCGCCGGCGCGGCGGTGCTCCTGTGCGGGCTGCTCTATCTGCTCTACCGCCGCCCGCGAGTGCGCCCGGAGGACGTCGTCCAGCCCGACTCCCCGCAGGAGATCGAGGCACGGCTGGCCGCCGCGGACGAGGCTAGTTAGCGCCCGCTGCTTCAGCGATACGCCGATACGCCTCGGCCGGCTCCGGGTCGCGGAAGACCGCGGATCCGGCGACGAACAGGCTCGCGCCCGCCTGGGCGACGCCGCCCACCGTCTCCGCATCCAAGCCGCCATCCACCTCGATCACCGGGGCGGGCGAGAGGGCGCGCAGCCTCGAGACCTTGTCCGGCGAGGAAGCGATGAACGGCTGCCCGCCCCAGCCGGGGTTGACGGACATGCAGAGGATCAGGTCGGCCGAGCCGCTCAGCTCGATGGCCGACTCGGCCGGCGTCCCCGGGTTGAGCGCCAGGCCGGCGAGGCAACCAGCCTCGCGGATCGCCCCGAGGGTGCGATGGGCATGGGCGTCAGCCTCGAAATGGAAGCTGATGCAATCGGCGCCCGCCCGCGCAAACTCAGCCACCTGATCGGCCGGGCGCTCGATCATCAGGTGGACGTCCAGCGCGCCGCCCGCCTGATGCACCTGGTCCGCAATCGAGCCCGCGACCAGCGGCCCGATGGTGATCGGCGGGACGAAGTGGCCGTCCATCACGTCCACGTGGATCAGCCGGGCGCCGGCAGCCATCACCTCGTCGAGCTGGGCGCCGAGTCGGGAGAAGTCGGCGGACAGGATCGACGGCGCCACTCGCCTGCTCGCGAACAGCTCCCGGATCAGATCGACCTCAGCATCGAGCCGCCGCAGTGCTGGCAGAGCATGTCCTCGGAGGAGCTCATGCGGGCGATCGTCTGGTGCTCGCCGCAATCCGGGCACCCGGAGACCAGCTCGAAGCGCCGCAGGCAATAGACGCAGCGGTAGCGACCGGGTAGCTGGGTGGGGCGCAACCAGGGCTCGGCGCAGCCAGGGCAGACCGGGCGCTGAAGCGTCGTCCCTCCCTCTTTCGAGCCCGGGTCCACTGGCACCGGATCGTAGCCGCCTCCGAGGTCACGCCGCCACCCGCGGCGGCGGGTGGCCGCGCAGGTAGGCATCGGCCGGCATCGGGCGCTTCCCGGGGGGCTGAACCACGTCCAGGCGCAGTTCCCCCTCGCCACAGCCGAGCCGCAGCTCGCGGCCGTCGGCGGCGAGCTGTCCGGGCGCCAGCGACCCGTCCTGCGCCGAAGCGGCGCAGACGCCGAGCCGCCGCCCGCCGTCCAGCTCCAGGCAGGCGCCGATGTGGGGATTGAGCGCGCGTACCGTGCGCTCCAGGTCGGCCGCCGGCTGCGCCGGGTCGAGGCGGCGCTCGGCGGGGGCGATCTTGTCTGCGTACGTGGCCAGCGAGTCGTCCTGGGGCGTGAGCTCGAGCCGCCCGGCGGAGCGCAGGTCCAGCGCCTGGACGATCAACTCGCCGCCGAGCTCGGCGAGCCGGGCCGAAAGCGTGCCGTAGTCCTCGGAAGGCTCGATCGGCGTCGCCTCGCAGAGCGCCACCGCGCCCGAGTCGAGCCCCTCCTCCACCCGCATGATCGTCCCGCCCGTCTCCGCGTCCCCCCCCATGATCGCGCGCTCGATCGGAGCCGCGCCGCGCCACCGCGGGATCAGCGACGGATGGACGTTCAGCATCTCAAGCTCGACCAGCAGCGGCTCCCGGATCAGCTGGCCGAACGCGCACACGACCCCGGCCTCCACCCCGGAAGTGCGGATCCGCTCCACCGTCTCGGCCTCGCTCACCCGGTCCGTCTGGTGAAGCTCGATGCCGAGCTCGCCGGCGGCCACGGCGGCCGGCGGGGGGGCGAGCCTGCGTCCCCGCCCCCGAGGACGGTCGGGAGGCGTGACCACGAGAACCGGCCGGTGCGGCGAGGCGGCGAGGCGGCGCAGCACCGCGACCGCGAACTCGGAGGTTCCCAGATAGGCCGTCCTCAAGCCTGTCGTTGCCCCACCACGTTGGCGCCCTAACCCGGCGACTCCGCAGGCGCAGCCGAGGAGTCGTCGGCCATATTGTCCGGCGGGCTGTACGCCGTCCGCTCCCGCAGCGCCCGCAGCGCGCCCTTCCGCTGCTCGCGCTCGGTTCGGTCGAGGATCAGCACTCCGTCCAGGTGGTCGATCTCGTGCTGGAGCACGCGGGCCTCGAGGCCCGAGGCCTCGATCAAGAGCGACTCACCCCGCAGATCGCGGCCTCGCACCCGCGCATGCAGCGGGCGCTCGACCTCGACCGTGATCCCGGGCAGGCTGAGGCAGCCCTCCACGGCGATCGCCAGCTCGTCGGAGAGCCATTCCAGCTCCGGGTTCACGATCGCGGTCGGTGTGGCGTCGAGCCCGGCCTGCACGACCAGCAGGCGGTGCATGATCCCGAGCTGGGTCGCCGCCAACCCCACGCCGAGGGCGTCGCGCATGATCGAGACCATCTGCGTGAACTCGCGTTCGAGCTCGGGCCCGAAGCTGGCGACGTCCGTGGCTCGCGACTTCAGCACCGGGTCCCCGAAGGTCCGAACCTGGGCGAGCGCCACCGCCCGGCGCTCGCGCGTTTGGGGATCCAGCTCGGCAACGGCGTCATCGCCGGGGCCCTCGGGGCTCAGCGGCTGCTCCTCCCGGAGGGCGGCGGACTCTCGAGAATCGCTCATCGAAGCGAGTCTAGGCGAGCGGGGAGCGTGGTCACTGCGGGTCGACGTCGACGCTGATCGTGGAGCCGCGCAGCTCGCGGCCTTTGACCAGCTCCTCGACCGCGCCCCGGACCGCGCTCACCGCCTCCGCCCGCTGCTCGGCCTTCAGCAGCAGCTGGCGGCGGTGGCGACCTCTCAGCCGGAAGCGGGGCGCCGGCCCCAAGAGCTCCGTGCCGGCCGGCAGCCCACCCTCCAGCGCCCGGCGGACCCGTTCAGAGACCGCCTGCGCGCGCCCGGCCTCGGCCGCCGTCAGCTCGATCCGGATCAGGTGCGAGAAGGGCGGATAACGGAGCGCCCGGCGCCGCTCGAGCTCCCCCGCGAGGAAGCGCTGGGCGTCGTGGGCGGCCGCGTGGCGGATCGCCGCGGCCTCGGGCGCCAGGGTCTGGACCAGCACCCGTCCACCGCGCTCACCGCGCCCGCTGCGCCCCGCGAGCTGGGAAACGAGCGCGAAGGTGCGCTCCTCGGCGCGAAAGTCGGGGAAGCGAAGCGTCGCGTCGGCGTCGAGCACCACGCTCAGAACGACGTCGGGAAAGTCGTGTCCCTTGGCGACCATCTGGGTGCCGACCAGAACACCGGACTCCGCCTGCTCGAAGCGGCGCAGGATCTCGACGTGGCCGCCCGCGCCGGCCGCGCTGTCGGAGTCGAGGCGAAACACCGGCATGGACCCCACCGCGCCGGAGAGCAGGGTGGCCAGGCGCTCGGTGCCGGCGCCGTAGCGGGCGAGGGCGACCGAGCCGCATTCCGGGCAGGACTCCGAGGTCTGCTCCGCGTGGCCACAGTGGTGACACTGAAGGCGCTCCTGGTCCTTGTGGAGGACCAGCGAGACCTCGCAGTGGCGGCACTGGAAGGCGTGCCCGCAGGCTCGGCAGCAGACGAACGGCGACCAGCCGCGCCGGTTGAGCAGGACGATCGCCTTGGCGTTCGCCTCACGGACCTCGGCAAGCGCCTCCATCGTGCGCGGGTGAAGCGGACCCGACCGGGGGGAGCCGCCGCGCAGGTCCACGACCTCCACCGGCGGCAACTCGCGGCCGTCTGCCCGGCGCGGCAGATCGAGCCGTCGCAACCCCAGCCAGCTCTCGGGGCGTGGCGTGGCGCTGCCGGCGAGGAGGGCCGCACCCGCTTGGTGCGCCCTGTGGCGGGCGACTTCGCGCGCGTCGTAGCGTGGATCCCCCTCCTGCTTGTAGGAGGCGTCGTGCTCCTCGTCGATCACGACCAAGCCGAGGTCACCAACCGGAGCGAAGACCGCCGAGCGCGGGCCGACGCAGATCCGGGCCTCGCCTGAGGCAAGGCGCTGCCACTCGTCGCGGCGCTCGCCCGCCGCCAGACGCGAGTGAAGCAGCGCCACGCGATCGCCGAAGCGCGTGGCGAACCGCGAGATGGCCTGGGGCGTCAACCCGATCTCGGGAACGAGCACGATCGCGCCCTTCCCCCGTTCGAGCGCCGCCTCGGTGGCAGCCAGGTAGACCTCGGTCTTGCCCGAGCCCGTGACTCCGTGAAGCAGGTGCTCGCGGCTGGCGGAGCCGTCCATGGCGGCGACGACCGCCTCCACCGCCGAGGCTTGATCGGCCGACAGGGACGGCCGATTCGACCGGGCGCCGACCTCTACCACCCGCGGCCGCCGCAGGCGCTGCTCGACGCGCAGCGTGACCAGTCCCCGATCCTCGAGGCGCTCCAGGGCCCGCCGGTCGATCCCATCTTCGGCAGCGAGCTGTCGCGCCGAGAGCTCGAAGCCGGCGGCCGGGCGCTCGCCGGCCAGCCGCTCCAGGGCGCGGCGCTGCCGCCGCCCGAGCCGGGTCTGAGCGCCAAGCGCGGCCCGACCGGCGTCGGTGGCGGCGGCAAGCGTCTCGAGCCTGGGTCCCGGCCCCGCGCCTCCTCGGCCCACGCTGGGCGGCAGCACGAGCTCCAACCCGCGAGCCGGAGTCGAGCAGTACTCGCGCCCCACCCAGAGGCCGAGCCGGACGAGCTCCGGCGTTGCCCCCGCGGCCAGCGCCTGGACCGGCTCGGCGAGGCGTTCGGGCGGCAGCTCGCTCGACTCCGCGAGTGCGACGACGACGCCGATCACGCGCCGGTGGCCGAACGGCACCAGCAGGACGCTGCCCACGCCGACCTGGCCCAGCCGCTCGGGCAGGCGGTAGTCGAACGGCCCCCGCAGCGCCCGGGCCGTGGTCAGCGGCTCAACCTTCGCGATCGCCATCTGCCAGGGAAGCTAGGCGCGGCGGCGGACGCCGCAGGGCCTATGCTTGCGGCGTGGCGCCGAGGCTGGCACCCGGGGAGCGAGTGATGTTCGAGGGGCATCCGTCGTGGCGCTCGATCATCGCCTTCTACGTCAAGGGGCTCTTGCTGGTGCTGGTCGCCGCCTTCGCGGTGGCGATCGTGACCGGCATCGGCAGTGGCGGGAGCGACTCCGGGATGGTCGCCCTGGGGGCGGTGATCGGGGTTGCGGTCGTCATCCTGGCCGGGTTCATCAAGCGGATCACGACCCACTACACGATCACCACAAGGCGGCTGCACATCAAGCGAGGGATCATCGCCCGCGAGATCCAGGAGACGCGGCTGGAGCGGGTGCAGAACGTCAACTACAACCAGTCGCTGCTTCAGCGCGCGTTGCAGGTCGGCGACGTGGACTTCGACACCGCCGCGGGCGACGACTACAACTTCATCTTCGCGGGCGTCGCGAATCCCGACGCGGTGGTGGAGCAGGTCGACCGGGCAACGCACGCGGCCCCCTCCTCCTCGGGCCTCGGAGACGAGCCCACCGCTTCGAGCGAGCCCGGCTAGGAAACGTCCGCGGTGGCGCCGGCCTCGGCCGCGCTGCCCTCGAGGCCGGCTGCGGCGCGGAGCGCCTCGACCCGGTCGGTGCGCTCCCAGGTGAAGTCGTGGTCGGTGCGGCCGAAGTGGCCGTAGGCGGCGGTCTTCTGGAAGATCGGCCGCCGCAGGTCGAGGTCGCGGACGATCGCCCCGGGGCGCAGGTCGAAGACCTCGCTCACGATCTTGTTCAGCTCGGGGTCCTCGAGCCTTCCGGTGCCGAAGGTCTCGACCATCAGCGACACCGGGTGAGCGACGCCGATCGCGTACGCAACCTGGACCTCGCACCGCTCGGCGAGCCCGGCCGCGACGACGTTCTTGGCCACGTGGCGGGCGGCGTAGGCCCCGGAGCGATCCACCTTGGAGGGGTCCTTCCCCGAGAAGCAGCCGCCCCCGTGCCGGCCGACGCCGCCGTAGGTGTCGACGATCACCTTGCGGCCGGTGAGCCCGCAGTCGCCCTGCGGGCCGCCGATCTCGAACTTGCCGGTCGGGTTGACCATGAAGCTCTCATAGAGCTCCTTGTCGGTGAACAGCTCCTTGTATTCCTCGTGCAGGACCGGCTCGACGACGTGCTCCCACAGATCCGGCTTGATCAGCGTCTCGCCGTCGATGTCCGGCTTGTGCTGGGCGGAGACCAGCACCTTCACGATCTCCACCGGGCGATCGTTCTCGTAGCGGATCGTCACCTGGGTCTTGCCGTCGGGGCGCAGATAGGGGATCACCTCGGCCTTGCGAACCTCGGACAGGCGATGCGCGATCGTGTGCGCGATCTGGATCGGCATCGGCATCAGTGCCCGCGTTTCGCGCGTTGCGTAGCCGAACATCATTCCCTGGTCGCCGGCTCCGATCCGATCAAGCTCGTCCTCGTCGTTGGGGTCGGTCCGCGCCTCGTAAGCGACGTCGACGCCCTGTGCGATGTCGGGCGATTGCTCGTCGATCGCGGTGATCACCGAGCAGGTGTCGGCGTCGAAGCCGTACTTGGCCCGGTCGTAGCCGATCCGGCGCAAGGTCTCCCGCGCGACGCGCGGGATGTCGACGTAGGTATCGGTGCTGATCTCGCCGGCCACCACCACGAGGCCGGTGTTGACCAGGCACTCGCAGGCCACCCGCGCCTGCGAATCGGCGGTCAGCACCGCGTCGAGGACGCCGTCGGAGATCTGGTCGCAGATCTTGTCCGGGTGGCCCTCGGTGACCGACTCGGAGGTGAACAGGAACTCCCGCACGCCGCGACTGTAGCGAACGACACAGCCTACGGCTGGGGCTACTCGGCGGGCGCCACGCCTTCGGGGGCATCGATCGATCGCGGGCTGTTGCCGGCTCCAACGATCAGGCGAGCGTCCGTGGAGAGCTCATCCGGGCTCGACTGCACCGCCAGGCCCAGGGCCTCAAGCCTCTGAATCTCCGAAGCAAAGGTCACATAGGCCGGGTCCTCGCTGAGGCCGGCCCTCTCGCCGAGCGCGATCAAGCCTCCGAGGTCCAGATAGCCGAGCAAGGAGAGTTCGCTGGGAAGGCCGTCGGTTGCCCGGTCGAAGAGCTCTTCTTCGTCGAGGCCGCCCTCGCCGCTCGCAAGCTGCTCGACAGCGGCGGGGTTGGTCGCGGCGACCAGAGTCGACCCATCGATCGCGTAGGTGAGCTCGATGGTCGGCGAGAGGCGGACGCTCTGCGCGGTCAGGCCGTCGACCTTGCGCTCGCTGACCACCGGGGCCTGGAGCGCCTTGGAGGAATTGAGCGCCTGGGTGATCGGGCCCACAAGCCTGGCCAGCGCCTCGGTCGCCCGGTCGGCATCGACGTCGGCGGCGAGGAACTCGAGAAACGGGATCGTCCGGGTCGGCTGTAGAGCGATCGCGGCCTCGCCGCCCAGGGACGGCAGGAGGTCCTGCTCGAGGTCCACCTCGCCAAGCTGCCTCACCCGGGCGAGCAGGTCGCCGACCGCCGCCGCCAGCCCCGGCTCGGTGGCGCGCGCCTGCTTCAGCAGCGATGCGAGCGTTGTCCCGGGGTCGCCGATGCCCAGGTAGCCGAGGGAGTCACCGGGCAGCAAGCCGGCGAGCTCAGGCTCGAAGGACGGGAAGGCCGAGAAGAAGCCGGGGTGCCGCTTGGCGCGGCGCGGCGCGAGCTTCGACCGCAGGGCGAAGTCCAAGCCGTCGTCGTGCGCCACCAGCGCGATCGCCGCTCCCTCGCTGGCGTCTGGGTTGATCACCGAGGCGATCGTGGCCAGCGACCCGCGCGGGTCAGCGACCAGCTCCGCGATCCCGTCCGTGGAGAGATACGCCTCGGCCAGGCGCTCGTCGGGGAGCGCATCCCTCGCCGCGCTCGCCTTTGGATCGTCAGCCAGAGAGCCAGTCCCCTCCGCCCCGCCGGCGGCGTCGATCGCGCCCCGCACGCCGCTGTTCGCGCCGATCACGAGGAAGCCATCCACCAGCGCGGTCGCCAGCCCCCGCCGATCGACGCGCACCTCCTCCTCTCGGTAGGTCGCCGAGCGCGGCTCTCCGGCTGCGATCGAATCGGCGAACTCGCGCGCCCCGGCCTCGTCGCCGACTTCGAGCAGCAGCTGGACCTCCTCGCTCGGGCCGCGGCCTGCCGGGACGATCGCCAGCGCCGCCTCGCCGCCGAACCAGGGCTCGATGTCGCGCGCGAAGTCGGGGGGCGCCCCATTTGGTCCCGGCAGCTGCCCCAGCGCGAGGGCGATGGCCTGCTTCGTGATCCCGGGAACCTGCTCGAAGACCTTGGACGCCTCGCCGTACTGCTCCGTGTCGGGGTCGGCGTTCAGGTGCGCGTAGGCGAGCGCGTCCTCGGAGACGAGATGGATCGCGTCGTCGGCAGGTGGGCACCTGTCGCCGCCCGGCGCCTGGCAGGGAAGCGCCGGAACGACGAGCGACCACACGAGGGCCAGGGCCACCACGGCGCCACCAGCCAACGCGAGGCGCAGCCGGGTTTGGATCGAAAGGCCGGACCAAAACTCGCGAGACCCCCGTCCGACCGCCCCGGGAACCCGCCTCGCCACGCGCCCGGCCGCTAACGCGCCGTCCTCGACCGCGTACCGAACGTCCTTCAATCGCCCGGTGATCGATGCGAGCCGCGATGCCCGCAAAAGCGGCCAGCTCGGCCGTCGCCGGCGCAGCCAGGCGGGCCGTCGCAGGCGTGGGCGGCGCGGCCGCGGCAGTCGAGGGCGAGGAAGCTTCACGGGCCGGAACATACCGGCGGCCGGACATAACTCCGCCGGGATGCTCGGCTACGCCTCCGCTCCCGGCGGGTTCGGGCGCCTACCTGACCCGGCAGGCACCTCCGTATCTACCGCGACTGTGTCGCTTGCCCCAACCGACGCCGACGCCGCCCGGAGCGGGGGATGAAGTCGATCACCAGGGGAACGCCCTCGAGCTCGTAGGCCTCGCGGAGGCGGTTCTCAAGGTGGAATGCCCACTCGCGCGTGATCAGGCGGCGGTCGTTGACCTGGATCGCGAAGCGGGGCGGCCGGCGCTCTACCTGGGCCGCGTAGTACAGGCGCAAGCGCCGCCCCCTCTTGACCGGCGGCGGCCGGCTGGCGAGGAGGTCTTGGACGAATCGGTTCAGCTCAGGCGTTGGGATGCGCGAAGCGCGACGATCGGCGAGCTCGATCGAGCGCTCGAGCAGCTTCGGCAGATTGCGGCCGGTGAGCGCCGAGCAAGTGACTACCGGCGGGCGTAGGCGGAGACGCTTGGCGAGCCTCGCCGTGGCGTCCTCCAGATCGGTCTCACCGACGTCCCACTTGTTCAAGGCCACGAGCGTGGCGCAGCCGGACCGCATCGCCAGCTCGGCGACCCGCAGGTCCTCGGACGTGACCCCCTCCGAGGCATCGCAGACCACCAGCGCCACATCGGCGCGCTCGGCCGCCCGCTCGGAGCGAAGCTGCGCGTAGTAGGCGACCGTGCCCGCGACCTTGGTGCGGCGTCGCAGGCCGGCGGTGTCGACCAGGACCAGCCGGCGGCCGTCGAAGTCGAGCTCGGTGTCGATCGCGTCGCGAGTCGTCCCGGCGAGCTCGGAGACCACCACCCGCTCGGTGCCGACGAATGCGTTGACGAGCGAGGACTTGCCGACGTTCGGCCTACCGATGACCGCGATATCGACCGACTCCTCGCTCGACGCCGTACCTGGGTCGCTCGGGACCAGCTCCACCAGCCGGTCCAGCAAGTCCCCCGTCCCGTGGCCGTGGGTGGCCGAGACGGGATGCGGGTCGCCCAGGCCGAGCCGATGGAACTCGGCCGCCAGGTAGTCGTCGCCGGGCTCGTCGATCTTGTTGGCGACCACGACCACCGGAACCTTGCCGCGGCGGAGGATCTCGGCAACCTCGGCGTCGCCCTGTCGCAGGCCGGCGCGGGCGTCCACCACCAGCGCCACCGCATCGGCATCGGTGATCGCCTCGCGCGCCTGGCGCTGCACCGCCACGGACAGCGAGTCGTCCGCCGTGAGGTCCACCCCACCGGTGTCGACGAGGCGAAAGCGACGCCCGTTCCACTCGCAGTCGAGCACCTTGCGATCCCGGGTCACCCCGGCCTCGCGGTGGACCACCGCCTCGCGGCCGCCCGCCAACCGATTGGCCAGCGTGGACTTGCCGACGTTGGGAAAGCCGACCACGGCGATCTGGGGAAGGCGATCGGCGGTCACGACCGGCTTCCTCCCCGCCTCTCGGCGGCGAGATCGGCGATCCGGGTCGCGACCTCGTCGGCGCTCAGGCCGGTGGTGTCGATCTGGACGGCGTCGTCCGCGGGGCGCAGGGCGCCGTGCTCGCGCCCGCGGTCGCGGGCGTCTCTCGCCGCCTGCGCCGCCCGAACGTCCCCAAGCGCCTCGCCGGTCTCAGCGGCGCGCCGCCGGGCCCGCTCGGCGTCATCCGCCGTGAGGAAGACCTTTAGCGTCGCGTCCGGGCTGACCACGGTGCCGATGTCGCGGCCCTCGGCCACGTAGTCCCCGCCGGCGATCAGCGCCCGCTGGCGCTCGACCATCGCCTGCCGGACCTCGGGATGCACCGAGACGCGCGACGCCGCGACCGAGACCTCGGGGGCACGGATGGCCTCGGTCACGTCCTCGCCGTCGATCCAGACGCGCCCGTCCGCGAGGCCCAAGCGGAGCCCGCGAACCAGGTGTCCAAGGGCGGCCTCGTCGTCGAGGCCGGCGCCCGCGCGCAGCGCCGCCAGGGCGACGCCGCGATACATCGCCCCCGAGTCGAGGTAGGTGAACCCGAGGGCGCGGGCGACAGCCTGGGCGACCGTCGATTTGCCCGCACCGGCCGGGCCGTCGATGGCGATGACCATGCGCGTGAGGATAGAGTTGAGCCGATGCGGAGCTGGGACATCTCGACGCTCGACGTTCAGCCTCACAGTCCGGCCGTCCTTGACTCCGAGGTGGAGGGGCGTGCGATCGTCATCCACCTTCCGGCGGGTGAGCAGCTCGGAGAGCACCAGGTCCACGAGAGGGCCTGGCTCCTGGTGGTTTCGGGCGCAATCGAGATCGACGGCCCGGGCGGGGACTCCGCCAGCGGCGGGCCCGGCCTGCTGGCCCAGTTCGACCCCAACGAGCGGCGCGAGGTTCGCGCAACCGAGGACGCACGGCTGCTGCTGCTCCTCTCCCCCTGGCCCGGCGAGGGTCACCCGAGCCAGCGCTAAACCCCTTGCTCAGGTCAGCAGCGAGGCCAGATCCGCCTCGAATCCCGGGTAGCTGACCTCCGCCGCGTCCATGCCCTTGACCTCGACGCCCTCGCGCGAGGCGAGGCCGGCGACCGCGCCGAGCATCGCCATCCGATGGTCGCCGCGCGCGTCGAGTGTGCCGCCGCGAAGGCCGCCCGTGCCGCGCACCGCGAACCCGTCCTCGAGCGCCTCGATCTCCGCCCCAATCCCGCTAAGGCCCTCGACCACGGCCGCGATCCGGTCCGACTCCTTGTGGCGCAGCTCCCCCGCCCCAGTGACAACCGTCCTGCCCTCGGCGAACGAGGCCGCGAGCGCCACCAGAGGTAGCTCGTCGATCGCCAGAGGCACCTCTTCGCGGTGAACGCGCGTGGCGGCCAATGGGCCATGGCGCGCGACGATCGCCCCCCGGGGCTCGGGTCCGCCCCCCGAGTGGTCCTCCTCCACCTCCACGGAAGCGCCCATCCGATGCAGCACCCCCAGCAGACCGACCCTGGTCGGGTTGAGGCCGACCCCTTCGAGCCGGACGCGACTTCGAGGCACGAGCGCCGCCGCCACCAGGGGGAAGGCGGCCGACGAGAAGTCGCCCGGTACCGAGACCCGCTCCAGGGCCAGCCGCTCCGCCGGGCGGACGGCGATTCGCCGAACCGGGCCGCTGTGTGCCGCCGCCAGGGGCCGCAGCTCCGTGACCTCGACCTCGCCGCCGGCCGCGGCCAGCAGGCGCTCGGTGTGGTCGCGAGTCGCAGCGGGCTCGACCACCCTGGTCTCCCCCTCGGCGAGCAGGCCGGCGATCAGCACGCACGACTTGACCTGGGCGCTGGCCACCGGAAGCTCGTAGGTGACGCCGTGGAGCGCCGAACCGTCGACGCGAAGCGGCGGCAGGCGACCGTCGCGACACTCCACCGTGGCCCCCATCATCCGCAGCGGCTCGGCAACCCGGTCGACGGGACGGCCCCGGATCGACTCGTCCCCGTCGAGGACCCAGGCGCCCCCACCCTGCCCTGCCAGCCAGCCCGGCAGGATGCGAAGCAAGGTGCCGGCATTCTCCACCCCGATCGTGACCGGCCCGGCGCCGGCGGCGAAGCGCTCCCCCGGGCCGCGCAGCCCGATCCCGCGAACCACCAGATCGCTGCCGCCGGTCGCGTCGGCTGGACGGACCCCTTCGACCTGCGCGCCCAGCGCCTGAACCGCATCCAGGGTGGCTCGTGTGTCCGCCGCGTCGAGATAGCCCTCGACCGCCGTCGCCCCCTCCCCCATCGCCCCGATCAGCGCCGCCCGGTGGCTGATCGACTTGTCCGGCGGGGTCGGCAGCGTGCCGCGCAGCGGCCCGGCCGAGGCGAACCGCGTCACCGCGTCACCGCATCACGAATGCGTTGTGGCCCAGCCCCCGCACGATCTCGGCCGCGCGCTCAGCCTCGGCCTGCCCCGCGACCCAGAGCGAGACCGCGCCGGTGCGCATGTCCGGCGCCGGGTCGAGGGCCATGTCCTCTATGTTGACGCCGGCCCGGCCGAGCGCCAGGGCGAGCTCGGCGACGGTCCCTGGCCGGTTCTCGACGCTGAGCCGAAGCTCGTAGAGCTCGCCGCCGACCCGGTCGGCCTCCAGCAGGCGGCGCCGGTGCTCGCGAGCCTCGCCGTGCCAGGCGCCGACCCGGTCGGCATCGCCGGAGCGGATCAGCTCGGCCGCCTCGCGCAGCCGCTCGGAGACCGCCTCGACCTCGCGCGCCACCGCCTCGCGGTTGGTGGCGAAGATGTCGCCCCAGATCGGCGGGTTCGCCCCCGCGACCCGGGTCGTGTCCCGGAAGCTCGGGCCGACCTCGGGCAGGCGCTCCGATTCCTCGGCCGCCGCCGCGGCCGCCTGCTCGACCAGCACGTTGGCGATCACGTGCGGGAGGTGGCTGACCGTCGCCATCAGCCGGTCGTGGGTCTCAGGGTCGATCGCCTGCGGGCGGGCGCCCAGATCGGAGATCGCCCGCTGGAGGCGGTCATACAGGACGCCGCTGGAGCGCTCGGTCGGCGTCAGGTACCAGCGCGCCCCGTCGAACAGGTCGGCGCGCGCGTTCTCGACTCCGGCGGTCTCCGCGCCGGCCAGCGGGTGGCCCCCGATGAAGCGCTCCGCCGCGGGCCCCCGGACCTCCGCCACCAGGGCGCCCTTGGTGGAGCCGACGTCCGTGACCGCCGCCTCCTCGCCGCTGGAAGCGAGCGCCTCCGAGACCAGCCCGGGGAGCACTCGAACCGGCGCCGCGCAGAAGACGACCTCGGCGCCATCAACCGCAGCGGCGATCGAGTCGTCCACCCGGTCGACCGTCTGCCGCTCGAGCGCGCGCTCGCCGGCCGCCGGGTCAGGATCGAAGCCGCTGACCTCGGCGCCGAGCCGCCGCTTCGCCGCCAGCCCGATCGAGCCGCCGATCAGCCCGACGCCGAGGACGGCGACTCTCATCCATCCCGCCGCGACCGCACCGCCGAAGCGAGCTGCCCGAGCACCGAGACTGTCCGCTCCCAGTCCATGCAGGCATCGGTGATCGACTGGCCGTAGGTAAGCGTCGAGCCGTCGGAGAGATCCTGCCGGCCGGCGACGAGGAACGACTCGAGCATCACGCCGACGATCGCCGCGCTGCCCGCGGCGACCTGCTCGGCGATCTGCGACGCGACCGCGGCCTGGCGGTCGGGGTCTTTGCTGCTGTTGTCGTGGGAAGCGTCGATCAGAAGCCGCTCGGCCAGCCCCGCCGTGCGGAGCATTGTGAGCGCGTCCCGGACCGCCTCGGGACCGAAGTTGGGCGCGTCTCTGCCCCCGCGCAGGATCACGTGCCCGTCGGGGTTCCCGGTGGTGTGGAGGATCGCCGGGGCGCCGTTGTCGTCGATGCCGGCGAATGCGTGGGGCACGGCGGCAGCACGCACCGCGTCGACGGCCACCTGGATGTTTCCGTCGGTGCGATTCTTGAAGCCGATCGGCATCGAGAGCCCGGAGCCGAGCTGACGGTGGATCTGGCTCTCGGTCGTGCGGGCGCCGATCGCACCCCAGGCGACCGCGTCGGCGATGTACTGGGGCGTGATCGGGTCGAGGAACTCGCAACCGATCGGCAATCCCAGGTCGAGCACGTCGAGCAGCAGCCGCCTGGCGAGCTGAAGCCCGGAGTTGACGTCGCCCGAGCCGTCCAGGTGCGGGTCATTGATCAACCCCTTCCACCCGGTGGTTGTCCGCGGCTTCTCGAAGTACACCCGCATCACCATCAGCAGGTCCTCGCCGAGCTCGCTCGCCGACTCGCTCAGGCCGCGCGCGTAGTCGAGCGCCGCCTCAGGGTCGTGGACGCTGCATGGCCCGACGACGACCAGCAGACGGTCGCTGCTGCCGTCGAGCACGTTTCCCACGGCGGCACGACCCTCAACCACAGCGTCCTCCCGCTTGTCCCCGAGCTGCAGCTCGTCGAGCAGCATCGCGGGGGGGACCAGCTCAACGACTCGCTCGATCCGCCGGTCGCGGACCCTGTCCCTCGCCTGCCCTTTCACCCCGATCATTCTTTTTTCGCTTCCTTCCAAAAGCCGGAAAATCGTGGTGGGCCGTCCGGCGCACTAGACCGTCGAAAGCTCCTTGCCGGCGATCTCGGCGACCACCCGGAGCTGCTCCGCGTAGTCGGCGAAGCGCTCGGTGGCGATCGCCTGGGGGCCGTCGCAGATCGCCTCGTCCGGCTCGTTGTGGACCTCGACGATGATCCCGTCGGCGCCGGCCGCCGCGGCGGCCAGCGACATCGGCTGCACCCAGTCACGCCGGCCGGCCGCGTGGCTCGGGTCGACGATCACCGGTAGGTGGCTGAGCTCGCGCAGCGCCGGAATCGCCAGCAGGTCGAGCGTGAAGCGGTAGGTCGTCTCGAAAGTGCGGATGCCGCGCTCGCAGAGCATCACGTTCTCGTTGCCCTCCTTGAGCACGTACTCGGCCGCCATCAACAGCTCCTCGAGCGTCGAGGAGAGGCCACGCTTGAGCAGCACCGGATGTCCCGTTCGCCCGGCCTCGGAGAGAAGCGAGTAGTTCTGCATGCTGCGGGCGCCGATCTGGATCACGTCCGCGACCTCCACCACGTCGGCGATGTCCCGGACGTCCATCAGCTCGGTGACGATCGGCAGCCCGGTCTCCTCTTTCGCCTCCTGGAGCAGGCGCAGGCCCTCGACCCCCAGGCCCTGGAAGGAGTACGGCGAGGTCCGCGGCTTGTAGGCGCCACCGCGCAGCATCGAGCCCCCGTGCTCTGCGACCACACGGGCCACCTCGAGGGTCTGGTCGCGGCTCTCCACGGTGCAGGGTCCGGCGATCAGCGCGAAGTGGTCCCCGCCCACCTTGCGACCGTCGACGTCGATCACCGTTCGCTCGCCCTTGCGGAACTGCGCCGAGGCGAGCTTGTACGGCTTCAGGATCGGCACCAGGTGATCGACCCCCGGCGCTCCCTCGAGCCCCAGCCCCGCGACCCTGTCGCGGTCGCCGATCGCGCCGATCACGGTCAGGAGCTCGCCCTTCGAGAGGTGGGCCGAACAGCCCACCGACTCAACTCGGTCGACGACCGCTCCGATCTGCTCCTCGGTCGCCCCTTCTTTCATCACGATCATCATCGTCTTGTAAGCCTTTCAGAGTCTCATTCGGCGTGGGCGCAGTACGGCGTCCGGCGGAGCTCTCCTGCTAGACGGGCCGAAATCGGCCGGGCCGGACGCCTAGCTAAATCGCGAATACGAGAACCAGGCACGCCGGCGCAGCCCCTGGGGGGCGAACGAGAAAGCCAGCCTGCTCGAGCGGTTCATCGACCAGGTTTGTACCACGGCCGGGCGGTTTGCGCAAATTGCGGGCTCAGATCGCCGCCGCCAGGGCGTCGAGGAAGCGCTGGTTCTCGGCGCGGGTGCCATAGGTGACCCGGATGTGCCCGGGGCCGCCCAGCCCCTCGCCGCCCCGGACCACGATCCCCGCCTGACCGAGGCTTTGGACCACCTCGGCCTCGTCGCCGTCGGCGAGCGGGATCCAGCAGAAGTTGGCCTGGGATCCCGGGGGATCCAGGGCGAGCTCGCGCAGCTCCTCCGCTACGAAGATCCGCTCGACGATGGTTCGCTCCACGCGCTGGGCGACGTCGTCGCCGTGCAGGATCGCCTCCGCGGCGGCCGTCTGGGCCAGCTCGTTGACGCTGAACGGCTGGCGCACAGCGTCTATCGCCGCGCGGAACTTGGCCGAGCAGAACGCGTAGCCGCAGCGCAGCCCGGCGAGCCCGTACACCTTGCTGAACGTGCGCAGGACGACGAGGTTGGGAAAGTCCGCCAGCAGGTCGACGGTGGCATCGGGGTCGTCGTTGGTCTGAAACTCGACGTAGGCCTCGTCGAGCGCCACCGTGACGTGGTCGGGCACCCGGCCGCAGAAGTCGGCGATCCGCGCCGCCGGGAGGTGGGTCCCGGTTGGGTTGTTCGGGTTGCAGACGACGACGAGCTGGGTGGCCGCGGTGATCTCGGCCAGCATCGCGTCGAGGTCGTGGACGTAGCCCTCGGCGAGCGAGACGCGGATCTCGCGCGCCCCGGAGAGCGCCGCCAGGTGCGGATAGATCGAGAACGCGGGCCAGGCGAAGAGGATCTCGTCGCCCGGCTCGCACAGCGCCTCGGCCGCGGCGAGCAGGATCTCGCAGGAGCCGTTGCCGACCGCGACCCGCGCCGGGTCCGTGTCGAAGCGCTCGGCGATCCGCCGGCGCAGGCGGCGCGCGTGCTGGTCCGGGTAGCGATTGAGGCCCTTGGCGGCCTTGGCGATCGCCTCTATCACAGCGGGATGCGGTCCCCACGGAGACTCGTTGGAGGCCAACTTGACGACGTCGTCGGCGCCGAACGCCTCGCGCGCGGCGTCCTCGTGCATCCCCGCCTCGTAGTGGGGCAGGCGGGCGAGCTTCTCGGCGAAGGTCACTGCCATCGCTTGATTGTTACTGAGCGGCGCCCAGATCCGAGCGGAGCTCTTGGGCCTGGCCGAGATAGGTGTGCGCCGGAGCATGGTCGCGGGGCCCGTAGTAGTGCACGAGGACGCGGATCACGCTGCGCATCGCCCCCGGAACGTCCAGCTCGCGCGTGCACAGAAGGGGCACCGCCTCGAGGCCAAGGCGGCGGGCGGCGACCGCGGGGAACTCGGCGTTCAGGTCGTCGGTCGTGGTGAACAGGCAGCTCACCATCCGCTCCGGCTCGAGCGCGTTCCGCGCCATCAGCTCGCGCATCAACTCCTCGGTGGCGCCGAGGATCGCCCCGACGTCGTTGCTCTCGGCCTTGATCGCGCCGCGGACGGCCCAAAGACGCTGCTCATCGCTCATCAGCGCGAGCATCTTTCCAGAGCCGCTTCACCTCCGGAGGCCGGAGCCGGCGCGCCTTGCCCCCGGGCAGCTCCCCAAGCTCGATGGGGCCGAACCGGATCCGGGCCAGCTCGACGACCTCGTTCCCGACCGCCTGGACCATGCGCCGCACCTGCCGGTTGCGTCCCTCGGTGATCGTCAACTCGCACACCCGCGGCGAGACCCGGCGCACCCCGGCCGGCACGGTGAGCCCGTCCTCGAGCTCCACGCCCCGCCGCAAGCGACGGAGCTGGCCCTCGCTCAGCGCCCGGCGCAACCTCACCCTGTAGGTGCGCTCCACCCCGTATCGCGGGTGGGTGAGCCGGTTGGCGAGCTCGCCGTCGTTGGTGAGCAGGATCAGCCCGGTCGAGTCGGCGTCGAGCCTGCCAACCGGATAGAGGCGGCGCGGCGAGTCCACCAGCTCGACAACCGCTCGGCGCCGTCCAGGCTCCCGCGCCGTCGAGGTGACCCCGGCGGGCTTGTTGACGATCCAGACCTCGCGAGGCTCGGGGGTGACCGGCCGCCCGTCGGCCTCCACCCCGCTCGACTCGTCGACGTCCCGCGCTGGGTCGGTGACCGTCTGCCCGCCCACGCTCACCCTGCCGGCGGCGATCAGCTCCTCGGCGCGACGCCGCGAGGCGACCCCGCAGTGGGCCAGGTACTTGGCGAGGCGCACCGCCTGCCGGCGTCAGCTCGCCCGCTGCTCGCCGGCCTTCAGCAGCCGCTCGCGCAGCTCGCGCTCGTCCTCGGGCGAGGGGTCGAAGCTGGACGGGTCGGGAAGCTGGTCCAGCCCGCTGAGGCCGAAGAGCCGCTCGAACAGCGGCGTCGTCCGGTAGACGACCGCGCCGAAGCGGGAGCGGCCCGACTCTTCGATCAGCCCCCGCTCAGTGAGCGTTGCCACCGCCGACTCGGAGGAGACGCCGCGGATGCGGGCGATCTCCGGCCGCGAAACCGGCTGAAGGTAGGAGACGATCGCCAGCGCCTCGGCCTGGGCCTGGGTGAGGGGCGGCGTGCGCGGCTTCGACAGAAGCCGGCGGGCGGCGTCCTCGGCGATCGGGTCGGCGGCGAGCGTGTAGCCCCCCGCCACCCGCCGCAGGACGACGCCGCGGCTGCCCTCGGCGAGCGCCCCCTCCAAAGCGTCGAGCGCCCGGTCCACCTCCGCCTCGCCGGCGTCGCAGGCCTCGACCAGCTCGGTCGCCGACACCGGCTCCGGGGACAGGAACAGGAGCGCCTCGATGGTTCGCTGGAGGTCAGGCGTCATGGGCTGTTGTCACCTCGATCGGCCCGAACAGCTTCTTCTGCGTCCAGGTCGCCTCGCCGCGCTTGTGCATCTCGAGGAGCGCGAACAGGGTCACCGCCTGAGTCAGCCGATCCTCGTCGGCGAACGCCTCGTCGAAGTCGAAGCGCCCCCGGCGCGTGAGCAGCTCGCGGAGCAGGGTCAGCCGCCGCTCCAGCGAGACCGTGGGGCGGATGTGGCTGGTGTCCGGAGCCGGCGGCGTTCGCAGCAGGTCGCCGATCGCCTCGCAGAGGCGGACCGGCTCGTACACCTGGATGGCGGCGTCGAGCGAGGCGCGCCGCAGCTCCGGGGGGAGCGGCGCCGACCGGTACAGGTAGCGGCGGCCCTCGGCGAACAGGCCCGAGAGATGGGCGGCCGCGTCGCGGTAGCGCCGGTACTCGAGCATTCGCGCCAAGAGCTCGTCGGCCGCCTCCTCCGGGCCCAGCTCCGGCATCTCCTCCTCGGCTGCCGGCAGGAGCAGCCGCGACTTCAGCTCCAGCAGGGAGGCGATCAGGACCAGGAACTCCGTGGCCGCGTCGAGGTCCAGCTCGCCGGCGTCTTCCAGGTGCTCGAGGTAGGTGACGACGATCTCGCCGAGCGAAACCTCGGCCAGGCTCACCTCCTCGCGCAGCACGACCGCCATCAGGAGGTCGAACGGCCCCGCGAACACGTCCAGGTCGAGGTCGAGCTCCGCGGCTCTCACATGCATCAGCCTAGAACGTGAGTCGGTCGGGGCTAGGCTCGCGCCGGCCCGATCCCCATCGCCTCGCGGACGTCAGCGAGCGTCTCGGAGGCGATCGCGCGCGCCTTCTCGGCCCCGGCGGCCAGGGTCGCCTCCAATGCCGCCTCGTCCGGGCGCAGCTCGGCGTAGCGCTCCCGCACCGGCGCCAGGTAGTCGACCACCGCCTCCGCGACGGCCGACTTGAAGTCGCCGTAGCCGGAGCCCTCGAACTCGCCCTCCACCTCCTCGGGGGCCACGCCGCGGATCACGGAGAGGATCTCGACCAGGTTCCCGATCCCGGCCTTGTCAGGCCCCCGTCGCACCTCGGTCCCGGAGTCGGTGACCGCGCTGCGGACCTTCTTGCGCACCGCGTCGGCCTCGTCGAGGATGTAGACGGTTCCCTGCTCGGCGCCGTAGGTGGTCGACATCCGGGTCTCCGGGTCCTGGAGGTTCATGATCCGCGCCCCGACCTCCGGGTAGCGGCCCTCGGGGACCACCAGGGTCTCGCCGAAGCGCGCGTTGAAGCGCTCTGCGATGTCCCGCATCAGCTCGATGTGCTGGCGCTGGTCGTCACCCACCGGCACCTCGGTCGCCCGGTAGGCGAGCACGTCCGCCGCCTGGAGGACCGGATAGAAGAAGAGCCCGGCAGAGACGAGCTCGCGCTGCTGCTCGGCCTTCTCCTTGAACTGGTGCATGCGGTTCAGGTCCCCCCAGGCGGTCACCGTCCCGAGCAGCCAGCAGAGCTCCGTGTGCTCCTCCACGTCAGACTGGCGAAAGAGGATGCAGCGCTCCGGCTCCAGGCCGGCGGCGATCAGGATCGCCGTTGTGTCGTGGAGGCGCTCGCGGAGCTCGCCGGGGTCCTGCGGCACCGTGATCGCGTGCAGGTCGACGATGCAATAGATGGCCTCGCCGCGGTCCTGTCCCTCGACGTACTGGCGGATCGCCCCGAGGAAGTTGCCGAGGTGCTTGCGGCCTGTCGGCTGGATGCCGCTGAAGATGCGCCTCTCCGCCATCGCGGGCGAGGACTATAGGTGTCCCGCTACGGCTCGGGCTGCTCGCGCAGCTGATGAGCCGGGGTGAAGAAGTTCCGGTAGGCAAGCGTGATCGCAATCAGCCCGGCGAGGGCGACGCTGCCGAGCAGGGTGTAGAGCAGAATCAGCTGAAGGCGGACGGCGTCTGTTGGGTCCGCGCCGGCGAGCAGCATCCCGACCATGGTGCCGGGGAAGAAGATCAGCCCGGTGGTCTTGGTCGAGTCGACCAGGGCGATCATCCCGGAGCGCAGGCTACGGCGGACGATCGGCGCCGCCGCCTGGGTGGAGGTGGCGCCGAGCGCCAGCGTGGCCTCGATCTCGCGCGCGTGCCGGGTGACTTCGTCGCCGAGCCTGTTGAGGGCCACGGCGGCCGCGATCATCGAGTTGCCGACCACCATCCCTCCCACGGGCACCAGGTAGCGAGGCTCGGGCTCGAAGACCCCCAGGGCGACGACCAGGCCCAGGGTGCCCGCGGCGGCCAGCGCCAGCGCCAGGAGCAGCGGCCCCAGCGCGTCGGGCACCTGCCTCGCCCGCGATCGGGCCTGGAGGGCGCCGAAGACGACCATCACCGCGATCAGCGCCACCACGAACCAGAGGCTGTCCTGGTCGAAGATGAAGTTGATCACGTACCCGATCGCGGTCAGCTGGATGAACGAGCGCACCACCGCGATCCCGATGTCCTCTTCGAGATCCGCCCGCCGCCAGAATGAGACCGCCACCGCCACGGCGACCAGCGCCAGCGTCGCCGCCACGTCGCCGAGGCTGACCTGGATCGAGGGGCCGGTCACGTCGGCCGGGATTATCCGCCGCGATCAGTCGCCGCGTACACGGCGTCGACGCACAGCGCCAGGTCCATGCGCTCGCCGGTGCCGGTAAGGAGCGGGCCGGCTGGAGTCGGCTGCGCAGAGCGTGGTCGAGGACGCGGCAGCGGCGGCGAGGCCGGGATCAGGCGCCCGTCCGGGCGCCGGAACTCGAGCTCGCCGGCCGGAGTGCGCCGGACGGAGTAGCCGCCCTCGTGGACCAGGCGGTGATGGTGGCGACAGAGCGTGACCAGGTTCTCGAGGCTGGTCTCGCCCCCATGGGCCCAATGGCGGATGTGATGGCCGTCCACCCAGCGCCGGTTCTCGCAGCCCGGGAAGCGACAGCCCTTGTCGCGCGAGTCGAGCGCCCGCCTGATGTGCGGTGGGATGGATCTCGTCCTCCGGCCCACGGAGAGGGCCTCGCCGCCGGAGCTCCCGATGGAGACCATGGACGCGTCGCAGCCCAGGCGGCGCGCCGTCTCCAGCGCCAGCGCCGGTCCGTCACGCACGTGGACGGCTCCCCCCTCGTCGTGGACGAGTGAGTCCAGGTCGACCTCGACCGTGAGCTGGTGGCGCTCGGGGCCGCGCAGAGGGGTCGGGCCGCGCGCGAGGGCCGACTCGGCCATCGCGCAGAAGGCGTCGGCGTTGGTCGGCCGGGGGTGCTCGCGCTGGCGGTCGGGATCCGGCGGCTGCGGCGGCTCCGCGGGGCCGCCGACGGGGGGCGGCCCCGCGGGGCCGCGCTCTGAACCGTCACGCTCTCTAAACAAAGCGTCACGTGAGGCATGAAGCGCCTCGAGCACCAGCGCCCCCTCTTCGGCCGGGAGGCGGGCGCGAAGGCAGAGCGAGCCGTCCTCGTCCCAGTGCCAGTCCAGGTGGCGGTTCTCGTATGCGGCCTCGGCCTCGGCCCGGCTGACGCGCCGAAACGCCCGCAGCATCCGCTCGAGCTGGGCCGCCGTGGCGTAGCGGGCGAGGTTGAGCAGGTCCTCCTCGGAGTGGGGCTCGGCGACCCGGGTCAGCACCCGCACCTTGGAGTAGCTGAGCCGGCCGGACTCGAAGGCGGCGCGGATCCCGGAAAGCTCCGGCAGGGCGCGCGCCACGCGCACGTGCTCGCGGGCGGCCCGCGGCGAGAGCGCGCAGCGCCAGGAGACCCATTCGACCATCGACCGGATCCCCGGGCAGCTCCACCATCCGTCGCGGCGATCGAACTCGCCCACCAGCGCCAGCCAGCGCGCCGTGGAGACGGTGAGCTGCGCGGCAAGCTCGCAGATCTGGTGCTCGAGGTGCTCGAGCGGGAGGTCCTCCGGCCGCCGATCACCTGGTTGTGCAGGTGGCTCCTTCACGAACATATGTTCGTAGAGTACGGCGGCCTTCGGACGGAACGACCGGCGCCGCCGGCCGAATGCTCAGACAGCGAGCTGCTCCTTGACCTGCCCCTGGGCGACGAGCTGCCCCTCGTCGAGTCGCACCACCCAGTCGGCCATTCGGCGCGCCTGGTCGAGGTCGTGGGTGACCAGCACGGTCGAGACCTGGACCCGCTCACGCAGGTGCAAGAGGGTCGCCTCCACCGCCCCGCGCGCGTCCTCGTCGAGGGCCGAGGTCGGCTCGTCGAGCAGCAGGACCCGTGGCTCGAGGGCCAGCGCCCGGGCCAGCATCGCCCGCTGCTGCTCCCCGACCGAGAGCTTGCTCGAGTCGCGGGCGGCGAACGAGGCGTCGAGCCCGGCGAGGTCGAGCAGGCGCCCGACCTCGGGCTCGCGCCCCGCCAGCTCGGCGGCGAACCGGATGTTCTCCTCGACCGTGCCCTCCAGCAGCGCCGGAAGCTGCGGCACCAGGCAGACCTCGCGCCGCAGCTCGAGCGGATCGCGCTCGCGCACGTCGACTCCCTCGTAGCGAACCGCCCCCGACACCGGGTCGGCCAGGCGGTTCAGCAGCCGAAGCAGGGTCGACTTGCCGCTCCCCGACGGCCCGGCAACGCAACTCGCGCCCTTCGGCAGCGACGCCGTGACGTCCTGGAGCACGACCTTCGAGTCCCGCTCCATCGTCACCCGTTCGAGCTCGAACAGCATCGGGTGATTATCACGCGGGACCTCAGCGGTGCCCTCGCTCGTAGTCCGGCTGCAAGCAGCGTCGGGATAGGAGGGCAAGTTGAAGTTCAGGCTCCACGCAGTGGCCTTCGGCATCGCGCTCGTGATCGCGGGGGCATTCCCCGCGACGGCGTTGGCCGATGGGCTGCCGACCCCGGGCGTCTACACGGACCCCGAGGGCATCGTCGCACTAGACGGGAACGAGCACTACGTCACACGCTCCGAAAAGGACGACTCGACGCTGGTTCGTGCGCTGTCACAAAGCAGACGTGTTCTGGGCTCAACGACCGTCTCGGGACGCTTCGTGATTCCCGCGGTCGCGCTCGACGGTTCGCCCGGCGGGCTCTCGGCCGACGGGACCACTCTCGTCCTCATCCAGCCGCGCAAGCGATTCCCGCAACGCGAGACTCACCTGGCCATCCTCGACGCGCAGAGCCTTCTCCTGCGCAAGCGCCTCACCCTTCACGGCGACTTCAGCTTCGACGCGATCTCGCAGGACGGCTCGCACATCTATCTGATCCAGTACCTGTCGCCGCGCGATCCGACCGAGTACGCGGTGCGCGCCTATGACGCTGTCGCCGAGACCCTGCTCCCCGAACCGATCGTCGACCCGGACGAGGAGAGCGACGAGATGCGCGGCTACCCTCTGACGCGCGTTGCGAGCCCGGACGGCCGCTGGGCCTACACCCTCTATGACGGCGGCGGCAAGCACCCATTCGTCCACGCACTCGACACGCTTAAGGGCCGGGCCGTTTGCATCGACCTGCCCGGTTTCGCCCATCAAGGTCACTCCGCCAACGGCTGGCTCAGGATCAGCTCCGATGGCGCCGTTCTCACCCTCGTCCACCGCCGAGAGCCCACCGCCGTAATAGACACGGAGACGTTCAAGGTGAGTAAGCCGAGCGATCCGCGCCCGACGGGTCAGGAGGTCGACTCCGGTGACAGCGGGGTGGCGTGGTCGCTGATCGCTTCAGGCGCAGTCGTCGCGCTTGCGGCGGTCGGAGGGCTCTCCGCGCTCCGCCGGCGCCGCAGCGAGCAACTCGCGGCCGGCGATGCCCGGTAGTCCCCGGAACGCCGAGGCGGGTTTGGGAGAGCGAATAGTCGCGCCGATCGCGCCGTGAAGCCGAGACGCCGCGGGAGTCCCGTGACAGCCGCGTCGTCTGAGCCGCAGCGAGTCGTCCTCTACGACGACGATTGCGCCTTCTGCAAGTGGAGCCTCGACAAGATCCTGGCCTGGGACCGCCACCGTCGCCTACGGCCCGTCGCCATTCAAAGCGACGAAGGTCAGGGCCTGCTGGCGAGCATCCCGACATCGGAGCGACTCGACTCCTGGCACCTGGTGCTGCCATCCGGCGAGGTGCGCTCGGCGGGCGCCGCCGCGGCACCCCTGGCAGCGCTGCTCCCAGCCGGCCGGCCGCTGGC
Source organism: Actinomycetota bacterium (assembly GCA_038040415.1). Classification (GTDB taxonomy): domain Bacteria; phylum Actinomycetota; class Thermoleophilia; order Solirubrobacterales; family 70-9; genus AC-56. Next base: position 6,797 of record JBBPIK010000002.1, on the reverse strand, counting down.
GTTCGTGTTTCGAACCTTCCCTGGCCTCACCGATCGGGCCTACCGCGGCGTCGCGGCGAACCGCAATCGCTTTGCGCGCCGGCTCGGAATCGACGCGAGCTGCGAGCTTCGGCGGTAGCTCCCCACTTACCATCCCCGGGCGATGGCTCAGGAGTGGTCCAGGATCGCTGCCGGCGATGGGCAGGGTTTCGTCTTCAGCGAGGCTGGGGACGGCCCGCTCATCGTCCTCCTGCACGGCTTCCCCGACACACCTCACGGCTGGGAGCGGATCGCCGCCGGCCTCGCCGATGCCGGCTACCGGGTGGTATGGCCCTGGCTACGCGGCTACCACCCCGACACGATCATCGAGGGCCGGCCTTATGACCTGGTCACGATCGGGTCGGACCCGATCGCCTTCCTCGACGCGCTCGGCGAGCGCGACGCAATCCTCGTCGGGCACGACTGGGGCGCCTCGATGGTCTACAGCGCCGCGACCCTCCACCCCAACCGGGTGCGGGCGATCGTCCCGATCGCGATCCCGCATCCGACCCTGCTGCCGCGCAACCCGTCGACGCTCTGGGCCGCTCGTCATTTCCTCGCGCTGAAGATGCCGTGGGCCGAGAGCGCAGTGCGCCGCGCCGACTTTGCCTACCTCGAGACCCTCTATCGGCGCTGGGCACCAAACTGGGTGGGCCCGGCCCGCGAACGATCCCTCGCCGACGTGAAGAGCGCCTTCGCCGACGAGCGCTCGCTGAGTGGGGCGCTCGATTACTACCGCGCGCTGTCGCCGCGACTGGCCCCGGAGCTCGCGCGGCCGCCCTCAGCCCGCGGTCTCGTGGTCGGCGGCACCACCGACATTCTCGACCCCGACCTCTATGAGCGAACCGCCGGCCTGCTCGGCGCGGGCTCGGAGTCGCTGATCGTCGAGGGCGCTGGCCACTGGCCTCATCGTGAGGACGAAGAGGCCTTCCTCACCCGCCTGATCGCCTTCGTTGGCGAGGTCGAGCAGGCCCACGGCGCCAGCCGCTAGGAGGACTCCCCGCCGGCTAGGTAGTCGGCAGCGCGGTCGGCGTCAGCGCCGATGGCCGAATTACGTCGGATAGTCGAGCGCAATTCGACCATCAGTGGGGGCGGATGCAGCAGGAGGGACCTGCCGCGGCGTCGAACCCGTAATCAGTTAGTGGGCCACGCCTGGACGTTTCGAGAGAAGATGGCGAAAATGCAATCAGCGCCCGTGGCGCCAAGCTCCCGAGAGGAGATTCAGGTGGCTGCCGACGGTGGCTCGGAGAGCATCGCCATACGGATCGGCGCAAGCTCCACTAGGAGCCGATCGACCGTTTCGGATCGGCGGCACGAGCGCCGCTGGATCAAGGACGCGCAGCGGGGATCCGGGGAGGCGCTCGAGGCTCTGTACCGGCGCCACTGGCCGTTGGCTCACCGGGCGGCGTATCTCGTCGTTCACGACCAGGCCGCGGCCGAGGACATCGCGCAGGAGGCATTCTTGGCGGCGGTGCGGGCGCTCGATCGCTTCGATCGCCGCCGCCCGTTCGGCCCCTGGCTGCACCGGATCGTGGTCAACCGGGCGATCGACTGGGCGCGCGCACGGGCGCTGCGCGGCGAGGCCGAGATGGAATCGGAGCCCGACGCCGACCTCGACCCGCAGCCCGGGGCTCGCGAGCCCGAGCGCAGCCGGCCCTACTCCGAGAACGTCGTCGCCGCCCTTGCGACCCTCTCGCCCGAACACCGTGCGGTGGTCGTTCTCAGGTACCTGCTCGAGTACACGCCGGGGGAGATCGCCGAGGCGCTCGAGCTTCCCAGAGGCACGGTCAACTCGCGCCTGCGCCGCGCACTCGACCGGCTCGGCAGACAGCTCGAGGGGGAGCGATGAACGAGCAGCGACTGCAGCAGCATCTTCGTGAGGTCTTCGTCCCGGAGCAGCGCGAGGCTGAGGTGCGCGGCTGGCGCGTAGTCCACGGGGCGTTCGAAGCGCGGCACCCCGTTCATGTCAAGCCGCGCCTGAACCGGCTCGCGATCGCCTTGGCGCTGGGCCTGCTGATCGCCGGCATCGCGCTGAGCCCAGCCGGCGCCAAGATGGCCGATCTCGTCCGCGACGTGGTCGAGCCCGGCAACGCCCAACCGGCGCTCACCTCGCTGCCGGCGGGTGGGCGCCTGCTGGTCAGCTCTCCCGAGGGGCCCTGGATCGTCGATCAGGATGGATCGCAGCGACTGCTGGGCTCCTACCAAGAGGCGGCGTGGTCGCCCAGCGGCCTGTTCGCCGTCGTCTCGCGGGGCCGCCAGCTCACCGCTGTGGACCCGGTGGGAACGGTGCGCTGGTCGCTCGCCGCGAAGCGCCCCGTCAGCAACCCGACCTGGTCGCCGTCGGGCGGCCGGGTCGCGTACATGAGCGGCAGCTCGCTGCGCGTCGTGGCCGGCGATGGAACGGGTGACCGCCTGCTCGTCGGGCACATCTCCCCCGTCGCGCCCGCCTGGAGGCCGCTCTCAGAGCCCGTGCCGGCAGGCCAGGTCGCCATCGGTCCGCGGACGAACGTGCTCGCCTACGTGGATCGCCGCCGCCGGGTGACCGTGCGCGACGTCGACTCCGGCGACCTGCTCTGGCAAAGCCATCGACTTGCGCTCCCGATCCGAGAGCTCCAGTGGTCCACGGACCGCAGGCGGCTCCTCGTCCGCACCGCCTCGTTCGTCGTCTTCCTCGACGGCCGAGGTCAAGCGATCCGCAGGGTGACGTGGCCGACGCTCGGCGCGAGCATGTCGCCGGGCAACGGGCGAACCGCCTTCGTACGGCAGGCCGAGCACGGCCGCAGCGATGTGTTGATCACCGGCCGCAACGGCAGCGGCCCACCGCGGCGCGTCCTCACCAGATCGGGGCGAATCACGGATCCGACCTGGTCTCCCGACGGCAAGTGGCTGCTGGTGACGCGGCCCGGCGCCGATCAGTGGCTCTTCATCCGCCCCGCCCGGCGCGTCCGGGTCGAGGCCGTCGCCAACATCTCCCGCCAGTTCGCTCCCGGCACCACTGGCCAGCCGCCGTTCCCGCGGACCAACGGCTGGTGCTGCAACCGCTGACGCCCAGTCAGGCATCTGTCCAAGCCGCGCGCCCGTAGGCGCAAGATTCCTGGCGCGGCACCCCGGGGACCCAGGAGACGAGGCTATGTTGGGAGAATGAGGAACGATGGCTAGGGCAATCTGGAGCGGATCGATCAGCTTCGGGCTCCTGAACGTGCCCGTGAAGCTGTACAGCGCCGTGTCGCGGAAGTCGGTCAGCTTCCGCGAGCTGCGCTCGAGCGACAGCTCGCGCATCCGGCACAAGCGGGTGGCCGAGTCCGACGGTGAGGAGGTCCCCTACGAGGAGATCGTCAAGGGGTATGAGATCGCGCCGGAGCAGTACGTGGTGCTCACCCGCGAGGAGCTCGAGGAGCTCGACCCGAAGAAGACGCGCGCGATCGAGATCCAGGACTTCGTCGATCTCGACGAGATCGACCCGATCTACTTCGATCACCCCTACTACCTGGGGCCCGACAAGGGTGCCGAGAAGGCCTACGCGCTGCTGGTCAAGGCGATGTCCGACGCGAAGAAGGTGGCGGTGGCGCGGTTCGTGCTGCGAAACCGCGAGCATCTGGCCGCGATTCGCCCCATGGGCCAAGTGCTGACCATGGCGACGATGCGCTTCGCCGAGGAGGTGGTCTCGCCCGAGGAGCTCGACGACGTGATCCCCGAGGACGGCCGCAAGCTGTCCAAGCGCGAGCTGGAGATGGCCCAGCAGCTGATCGAGTCGCTGAGCACCGGCTTCGACGCCGACAAGTACCGCGACGAGTATCGCGAGGAGCTGGTGGCGCTGATCGAGCGAAAGGCGAGGGGCGAGGAGGTCGTGGAGGCCGTCTCCGAGGAGCCCAAGCCCACCAAGGCGCCCGACCTGATGGCGGCTCTGGAGGAGAGCCTCGCGGCGATCCAGAAAGAGCCGCTGGCCGCCGGATCGAAGCGCGACGGCGCCAAGCGGCGCAAGCGCACGACCGCCGCCAAGACCGGCTCCGGCTCCAAGAGCTCCAAGGCCGGATCGAAATCGCGAAGCAGGGCAAAAGCCGCGAAGTAGACGTAGACGGGCACCGGCTCGAGCTCACCAACCTCGACAAGGTGCTGTGGCCCAAGAGCGGGTTCACTAAGGCGGGCGTGATCGACTACTACGCGCGAATCGCCGACGCGATCCTGCCCCATCTGCGTGACCGGCCGCTGACCCTGAGGCGCTACCCGGACGGCGTGGAGGCGCAGTCCTTCTTCGAGAAGCGCTGTCCCTCCCACCGACCGGAGTGGGTCGCCACCGCCCCAGTGTGGAGCGGTCGAAACGAGGGCGACATCGACTACTGCCTCTGCAACGAACGGGCGACCCTGATCTGGATGGCCCAGCTCGCCGCGCTCGAGCTCCACCCCTCGCTGTCGCACGCCGGCGCGATCGAGCGCCCGACCGTGCTCGCCTTCGACCTCGATCCCGGCGAGCCCGCCGGGATCATCGACTGCTGCCGGGTGGGGCTGCGCCTGCGCGAGATGTTCTCCGAGCTCGACCTGGAGTGCTTCCCCAAGACGTCGGGGTCGAAGGGGCTCCAGGTGTACGTGCCGCTGAACGTGAAGGTCACCTATGAGCGGACAAAGCCCTTCGCGCACGCCGTCGCTCAGACGCTGGCGCAAGCGCAGCCCGACCTCGTGGTCTCCCGGATGGCGAAGAAGCTGCGCAAGGGCAAGGTGTTCGTCGACTGGAGCCAGAACGACCAGCACAAGACGACGATCGCCGTCTACTCCCTGCGGGCACGCGAGCGGCCCACGGTGTCCACGCCGCTCGCCTGGGAGGAGGTCGAGCGCGCCGCCGAGCGGGAGGACGCGGACGCGCTCAGGTTCGAGGCGTCAGACGTGGTCGAGCGCGTCGACGAGCACGGCGACCTGTTCGCCCCCGTGCTGGAGCTGCGCCAGAAGCTTCCGGCGACCTAGGCGCCGGCTCAGAGCGGCTCGCGCAGGACGGGGCGGCGGGAAGCCCGCGCCTCGTCCAGGCGGCGGACCGGGGTCGTGTAGGGGGCGTTGCGAGCGATCTCGGGATCGCGCTCGGCCTCGGCGAGGATCTCGTCGATCGCATCGGCAAGCGCGTCCAGGCCCTCCCTGGTCTCGGTCTCGGTGGGCTCGAACATCAGCGCCTCGTCGACGAGTAGCGGGAAGTAGATGGTCGGCGGGTGGAAGCCGAAGTCGAGCAGCCGCTTGGCGACGTCGAGCGTCTTGACCCCCAACTCGCGCTTCGCGGCCGCTCCGGAGAGGACGAACTCGTGCATGCAGGGGCGGTCGAAGCCGACCGGCAGGTAGTTGCCCGCGCGGCCCTGCCGAAGGCGCGCCAGCAGGTAGTTGGCGTTCAGCACCGCTGTCTCCGAGGCCTCGGCGAGGCCGTCGCCGCCGAGGCTGCGGATGTAGGCGTAGGAGCGGACGAAGACGCCGAAGTTGCCCGCAAAGCCGCGCATCCGGCCGATCGACTGCGGCCGCTCGTAGCCAAAGTCAAACGCCGGCGTGGCGCCGTCGTCGCCGCCTTCGCGGACCAGGCGCGGGACGGGCAGGTACGGCTCGATCCGGTCGGACACCGCGATCGGCCCCGCCCCCGGCCCGCCGCCCCCGTGTGGTTGTGAGAAGGACTTGTGGAGGTTGACGTGGACGATGTCGAACCCCATGTCGCCCGGCCGGGTGTGGCCCATGATCGCGTTCAGGTTGGCGCCGTCGTAGTAGAGGGTGCCGCCGGCGTCGCGGACCATCCGGGTGATCTCGGCGATGTTCTCGTCGAACAGGCCGAGAGTGTTCGGGTTGGTGAGCATCAGGCAGGCGACCTGGTCGTCGACCTTGGAGCGCAGGTCGTCGAGGTCGACGCCGCCGCGCGCGTCCGTGGCCACCTTGACCACCTCGTAGCCGGCCATGGTCACCGAGGCCGGGTTGGTGCCGTGGGCGGTGTCGGGGGCCAGCACCTTGGCGCGCTCCTCGCCGCGGTCGGCGTGGTAGGCGCGGGTGAGGAGCAGCCCGGCCAGCTCCCCGTGGGAGCCCGCGGAGGGCTGAAGGCTGACGTGCTCGAGGCCGCAGATCTCGGCCAGGGCGCGCTCCAGGCGCCACATCAGCTCCAGCGCCCCCTGCGCGCGCTTCGGGTCCTGCGCGGGGTGCAGGCGCGCGTGCCCCGGCAGCGCGGCGACCCGCTCGTTGAGGCGCGGGTTGTGCTTCATCGTGCAGGAGCCGAGCGGATAGGGGCCCGTGTCGAGGTCGAAGTTCCGGCGCGAGAGACGGTTGTAGTGACGGACGATCTCCGGCTCGGAGACCTCGGGGAGCTCTGGGGGGCGCTGCCGCCGCAGCTCCGCCGGGATCAGCTCGTCGAGCGGGCGCTCGGGGACGTCGAGCGCCGGCAGGGTCGCCGCCCGGCGCCCGGCGACCGAGCGCTCGAAGATCGTGGTCGCGTGCTCCCTTTGCTGCGGGGTCGGGGTTTCGGCCGTTGTAGGCGGCGAGGGGGTATGCGCCGTCACGCTCTGACCTCCGCGGATGGCGCCTTTTCGACCGTATGGGTCTGAAACGCGCCATTCGCCCTCGTTTTGGCGATGGCCCGGGCCAGGGCGTCGGCGAGGCGGTCGATGTCGGCGCGCGACCGCCGTTCGGTGATCGCAACGAGGAGACCGTCGTCGTATTCGGGGTACTCCCTACCCAGCCAATACCCCGCGGCGATGCCCTCCTCGGCGCAGCGGTCCAGCACCGCCTCCACGGGCGCGTCGACACGAATGGCGAACTCCCTCACAACGGGC
>JBBPIK010000126.1:0-4213 GCA_038040415.1 Actinomycetota bacterium | reverse complement strand
CGCTCTCGACGCCGTTGACCGGGTGGCTTGGGCAGCGGGGCCATCAGCTCTCCCTCTCCCGCGAGATACTGCGCGGGCGATGTCGCAGGAGAACGTGGAAATCGTGCGAGCGATCTATGCGGCCTGGGAGCGCGGCGACTTCAGCGCGACCGAGTGGTTGCACCCCGAGATCGAGTTCGTGATGGTCGGCGGACCCTCGCCCGGCACCTGGACGGGGCTTGCCGGGATGGCAGAGGGCACGCACGAGTTCCTGAGTGCCTGGGAGGACTTTCGTCCTGAGGCGGAGGAGTACCGCGAGCTTGACGGCGAGCGGGTCCTCGTGCTCATCCATCACCGAGGACGCGGGAAGGCAAGTGGCCTGGAACTGGCGCAGATCCTGACGAAGAACGCGGCCCTGTTCCACGTCCGTGATCGCAAGGTGACCAGGTTCGTCGCCTACTGGGACCGCGACGAAGCCCTCGAAGCCGCCGGACTTTCGGAGTAGGCGATGTCGCAGGAGAACGTCGAGAGCGTGTGGCCCAGATCCTACTTGCGCTGGGGAGGCGAGGAGGTCCAGGAGACACTCAGTTCCATGACTACCCAGAAGTAGGTATTGACGCCCAGGGTGCCGGCCGGGGAAGATTGCCTCACATAGGTCGCATGGCGCGAGCGCCAAGCGTCCGAGGCGGCAGGGTGAGAAGGAGCAAGGATGAGACGGGCTGCAATAGTCGCGACGTTGGCCTCGATCGGAAGCGTGATCCTGTTCGCCGGCACGGCGCAGGCGCACCAGGGCATCTGCACCGAGACCACCAATCCCCACGGCCAAACCGTGCCACCGGCTGGGTCCACGACCCTGCCCGGACCGAACGGCGGTCAGAACGAAGACGGCTTCTACCGAATCAGCTCGGATACCGGCAAGGACGTCGTCGTCCAGGACAGCGGTAGCGGCACCATCTTCGGACCGTTCGACAGCGGGACGAAGATCAAGTACACGCAGGCTCCGGGCGCGACCCCCGGCGTGAAGAAGATCGGAAGCACGAACGGCCAGGCCGGAGCGGTGCAGGTTCACATCACCGGCACCGGGGATGCCTTTGTCTTCCCCACCGACGAGCCCCAAAACGGGGTCTTCTGCCTGGTCCCACCGCCTCCGAAGTAAACAGACGCAGGCTCTAGGGGGGCCACAGTGGCCCCCCTTTTGCCTGAACAGATGGATACTGCGCGGGCGATGTCGCAGGAGAACGTGGAGATGGTGCGCCAGCCAGTAGCTCTGAGAGCACACACGCGTCGCCGCTTGGAAGAGCGCCTGGCCGTGCGGTTCCCGCGTGCCGCCGCCTTCCTCAACCGAGCGGTTTTCCGGCTGCCTCCGCGCTCCCGGCTGCGACGGGCGATCATCCGGCGCGTCGTGCAGGTGGGCACGGAGGCCCTGAACCGCGGAGACTACGAGGCGGCGTTCGGGGTTTGGGACCCGGAGTGCGAGGCAATCTTCCCTCCGCGGTTCGTCACGCTTGGCGTCGAAGCCGGAACTCGCGGTCGCGAAGAGCGTGTGCATTTCCAACGGAAGTGGACCGCTGAGTGGGGCGAGTTGCTGTTCGAGCCCGAGGAAGTCATCGACCTCGACTCTCGCGTGTTGGTTGTGGGGCGCATGAAGGGCAGCGGCCTCAGCAGCGGACCCACGTTTGACAACAACTGGGCCGTTCTCCTCACAGTCTCCGCTGGGCGAGTAATCCGCGAGCAGGTCTTCATCGACCACGGCGAGGCCCTCGAAGCCGCCGGGCTTTCGGAGTAGGCGATGTCGCAGGAGAACGTGGGTGTCAGACCGCTTACTCCCCAGAAGCGCTAGCCGAAACGGCGAGCCTTTGTGCCAGTGGCCTCTTGAGTGATAGAACCTTCTTGAATGCCAATCGAGGCCGTCGCTGAGAGGAGACGCATGCGCAAGATCCGACTGCTGATCGTGGGGATAGTCAGTGCCGCAGCGCTTGCCGCAGGAGTGGCGACGGCTCTCGCCACCTGCCACCACGAGAGGTTTCGGTGCACCGGCACGCTCGCATCGGGCAAGTACCACAAGCTCGTCGTGCCCGCCGGGGCTACCTGCGACGGGACCGCGGCAAAGATCAATGTCCGCGGCGGGGTCCGCGTCCGGGAGGGTGGAACATTCATTCTCGGAAGCGAGGAGCTTGGCGCGGATACCGGCAAGATCCGCGGCGGGCTCCGCGCGAAGGCTCCAGCCTCTCTGCAGGTGCACTTTGCCCACATCAAAGGCGGCCTGAGGATGCGCGGCGGCAACGGGTTCTTCTCGACGGTCGAGGACAGCGTCATCCGCGGTGGAGCGAAGATCAAGGGCTATTCGGGGTTCTGGCTCGGCTTCATTCGCAACAAGGTTCGCGGCAATGTGAGGCTCAACAACAACGTGATGGACAGTCCAGACGCGAACGAGTTCGTCACCAACAGGATCAAGGGTAATCTCGTCTGTCACGGCAACTCGCCTGCACCCCAGGTGGGCGACTCGCAGGGGCTGCCGAACGTCGTGAGCGGCCGGAAGGTTGGTCAGTGCGCGAGTCTGTGACCCTCCACCGGTAGCCCGCCCCGAAACGGATAGCGCGGTCACTCGCGAGATACTGCGCGGGCGATGTCGCAGGAGAACGTGGAGATTGCCCGCAGGGCCTTCGAGGCGTTCAACCGGACGTTCGCGGAGGGGACCGACGAGCTTTATGCATTGCTCGACCCGGATGTTGAGTTCATTCCGATCATGGCCATCCTCGAGGGAATCACCTATATGGGCCACGAAGGGGTGCGGCAATGGATCGAGGACGTGAAGCGGGATTGGGCGGACTTTGAGCCCAGACCGGAGCATTTCCTGGACCTGGACGATGACCGGGTTCTGGTCCTGGGCAGTTGGCGTGCGCGGGGCCGGGGAGGAGACGTGCTGCTCGATATCCCGCAAGCGGCCTGGCTCACGCAGTACCGGAAGGGAAAGCTCGTCCGGCTGCAGACCTTCACCGAGCGACAGAAGGCCCTCGAAGCCGCCGGGCTGCGGGAGTAGGGCGCTCACGACCCCACCCTCGGCCTCGCAGCCGCTCACACCTGCTCCCCTGTTCGCCGTTTGGCGCGCGCGAATAGCCCCATCGGCGGTCCCGTGACAGCGGAAGGGGGTCCTATCCCATGGTCAGCCATACCTAAAACCCTTAAAGACAACTGACAAACCCTGAAGCCAACTAACGCACGAGCCTTGTCTTCCCGGTAGGTTTCGCAAATCGAGCCTCTATCGGAATGCAGGGAGGTTCGGATGTGCACACACAAAAGCGCCAGGCAGGGAATCCCTGGCATGACGAGAGGAGCCAAATGCCTAGGCTGAAGAGCAGGTTCACGATGTTGGTGGCCACGACGGCGATTGGGTTCGGCGGGCTCGCCGCGCCCATCGCCCTCGCCGGCGATTACTGCCCCGAGCCCCCGGCGAAGAAGAAGTGCAACGCCGGTCGCGGCAACGGCAGTGAGGGCTGCGACCCCGGAAACTCGTCCACCAGCAGCGGTGGTAACACTGGCCAGAACCAAGGCGGCGACGAGGGTGGCCCGATCCAAGGAGGTACGGGCGCCCCGTAACCCCCGGTTCCTAACCGCGATTGAAGGGCCCGCTTCGGCGGGCCTTTCCTTTTCCCTCGGCGGTCCGGGAGAGGCGAGTCGAGATTGCTCCCCTCCCCCGCAGCGCGAGATACTGCGCGGGTGTCGGGGGAGAACGTGGAGATCGTCCGTCGCATCTACGGGGTTTGGGAAAGCGAGGGGTCCCCGGTGTCCTCGGGGCTGCTCGACGCGGAGATCGAGTGGGTCAACGCGCCGGAAGCAGTGGAGCCTGGAACCCGCCGCGGGATCGAGGCATTTGCAAGCGCTGCACAGACGGTGGCCGACACGTTCGAGGGCGTGCGGGTTGAAATCGACGAGTTCGTGGACGCCGGAGAACGTGTTCGTCGTCCTTGCAACTCTGCGAGGGCGAGGGCGTGGCAGCGGCGCCGACGTAGAGCGAAAGCAGGGTTACGTGTGGACCATTCGCGAGGGTAGAGCCATTAGGTTCGAGTGGTTCAACAGCCCTGCTGGAGCCCTCGAAGCCGCCGGGCTGCGGAACTAACTGCGGAACCTGGGTATGGCTCCCTCGGTGCGGGCCTGCATCCGAGGTAGGGTCGCTACGCACCGTCCAACCTAGGGAGGAACCATGAGCCGCATCCGCCAGCATCTCCGCTCGAAC
>JBBPIK010000046.1:0-18896 GCA_038040415.1 Actinomycetota bacterium | reverse complement strand
GCCAGTACATGCACAACCACGGCGTGTTCGGCAACCAGCCGCCAACGGGCGGCTTTCGCCGCTTCCAGGCCCTGCACGGCAACAACAACCTCGCCGTCTGGCTTCGCCGTTCCGGCTACTACACGGCCCTGATCGGCAAGTACCTGAACGGCTACTCGAACGACCCGTTGGTGCCGCCGGGCTGGACCGAGTGGCGCGCGGCGGCCCCGGACACGCTGGAGGCCTACGACTACACGCTGAACGAGAACGGCACCCTCGTCCACTACGGCACGGACCCCGCCGACTTCAAGCAGGACGTGCTGACCCGCAAGGCCGTGAACCTTGTCAACCGCCGAGCGCCGCAGGCGCAGCCGTTCTTCCTCTGGCTCACCTACACCGCGCCCCACGGCGGAGGCCCGGACCCGAACCCGAACCCGCCCGTCAACTGCCAGGGCGTCGCGAAGCCGGCGCCTCGCCACGCCCACGCGTTCGACGCCGAGCCGCTGCCGATGGCGCCGAACTTCAACGAGGCCGACGTCTCCGACAAGCCGGCCAAGATCCAAAATCGCCCGCTCATAAGCCCCAGCGAGATCGCGCAGATCCAGCGCCGGTACCGCTGCCGGCTCGAGTCCATCCTCTCGGTGGACGAGGGCGTGAAGAGGGTTGTCGATGCGCTCAGGGCCAAGGGCGATCTGGCAGACACCGTGCTCATGTTCACCACGGACAACGGTCTCTTCCACGGCGAGCACCGCATCCCCGGCGCCAAGACGTACATCTACGAAGAGTCGATCCGGGTGCCGCTTCAGATGCGCGGGCCCGGGATCCCGCCGGGGGTCGGAGTCAACGACCTGTCGATCAACGCCGACCTGGCGCCGACGATCGTCGACCTGGCGAACGCGAGCCCCGGCCTGGTGATGGACGGCCGCTCGCTGATCCCGGTTGCACAGCGGCCGGGTATCGAGCAGGGACGAGAGCTCTTGATCGAGGAGCCGAGCTTCGAGGCGATCCGAACCGAGCGTTACATGTACGCCGAGCACAGCACCGGTGAGCGGGAGCTCTACGACCTGAGCACCGACCCCTTCGAGCTCGACAGCCGCCACGCCGATCCGGGCTACGCAGCGGTCCGGGGCCAGCTCGCGGCGCGCCTCAACCAGCTGCGAAGCTGCTCCGGCTCGAGCTGCCGGGCCGGTCCTTAGAGACCGTCCGAAAACCCCCACGCACGCCTGGCGGCCCCGGGACCCGCCATCCAGCGTCCTCGCCGGTTCGCGTGGCTGGGCCACGCTTCACCGGCTGCGTCCTTGGCTGGCGCGCCCCGGCACTCGCCAGCCGCACGCGCGAGTTTTCGGACAGTCTCTTAGGGCAGCAACTTTCGAGCGACCAAAGCGTTGGGGACGAAGGGGGACGACTCTGGCAGGGCGCGCCCGGAGGGGGTCGTCCCCCGCCAATCTCTCTCGATGCGCGCACGCCAGCGGGGCGGCGCAGGTGCCGCCCGCATCGCTGGCTGAGTTGTTCGCGCGCTACTTGTCCTGAGCTGAGCTGTTCGCGCGCTACTTGTCCTGAGCCGCGGTCGCCTGGAAGAGCTGGCCGCGGACCGCACCGGCCGGATAGGTGCCGTTGTGGACGTTGACGTAGTACGCGGCCGGGTTCGCCTTGATCTGGTTGGCGAGCGTGGCGGTCAGGGTGACACAACCCGACGACGCCCCCGCAAGGCCGGAGGCCGGCGCCGTCAGCGGGACCTTGATCGGCCCATCGGCGTTCACTCCCGCCTGATGGATGTGCGCCGCATTCGGATTACCGATCTTGAACACCTGGAGGCCATAGCAGAGCTTCGTGCCGCTGAACCCTGCGCTGAACGTTCCATAGCCGTCGACGTCAGCGTCAGGCGCAGGCCCGTGCTCGCCACTGAGCTTCGCGAAAAAGGCGTGTCCCGCCGGCGCCGAGCCGGTGGCCGGCAGCGCGATGACCGCCACCGTCGCGAGCCCTGCAACGCACGCCGCCGCCGCGAGGACCTTCATACGACGTCTTCTCATCATTCCCCCTCTTGTGGGTAGCTGCAGGCCCCCCGATCGGCCGCGACCATGAGGCCCACTCGTCAACCAGCCATACCGCTCGACTGGGGGAAAGGTTCAATCTCCCCGCTGATCGCCTGGAAGTGCTCCGAGCTCAGTACCCCAGCGCGAACTTAGCGTCCTCGGACATCTTCTCCGGCGTCCATGGAGGATCGAAGACCATCTTCGGATGGACGCCGTCGACACCCTCCAGCCCCCCCACGAACTCCTTGATCTGCTCGGAGACCTGCGGCCCGATCGGGCAGCCCGGGTAGGTGAGCGTGAAGGTGACGTAGACGTCGGAGTCCTCGATCTCGACCTCGTAGACGAGCCCCAGCGACACGAAGTCGAGCCCGAGCTCGGGGTCGATGACCTCCTCGAGGGCCTCGTAGACGTCCTCCTGGGTGAGCGTCGTCGTGTCTTCAGTCGCCATCGGATCATCGTAGCGAGGCTGTGCGCGGCGCGGCTGATCTACGCTCTGATGATGGCGTTGCTCCTGGTCCTGATCTTCATCGTCCTCCCGATCGTCGAGCTCTACGTGATCATCAAGGTGGGCGGGGCGATCGGCGCCCTGCCGACGATCGCGCTGCTGATCGCCGACAGCCTCCTCGGCGCCGCGCTGCTGCGCTCGCAGGGACGCGCCGCCTGGCGGCGCTTCAACGAGGCGCTGGCGGCCGGACGAGTTCCCGCGCGCGAGGTCTTCGACGGCACGATGATCATCCTCGGCGGCGCCTTCCTGCTGACGCCCGGGTTCATCACCGACCTGATCGGCCTCTTGCTGCTGATTCCCCCGACGCGCGCCATCTTCCGCGGCATGGTCGCCAGGATGGCCCGGCGACGAGCCGCGTTCACGGTTCGCACCGTCCGCTGGGGCTACGGCGCCGGCCGCAACCGCGACCGCGAAGACGGGCGCCAGCGGCCCGGCCCCTACGACTACGAGGGAAGTGCCCGCGAGGTCACGGACCCGCGCGGCACGCTCCCGGCGCACGAGGACGATGCCCAGCGGTGATCCCCTGGTGCTGGACCTGGGCTCGTTCCGAGGTCCCGCAGTCCGGATCGAGTGGGACGTAGAGGCCCTGCGAGAGCTGAGCGCGAACAAACCCCATCCGGGTGCCGATGGGGCACGACCGACCTGGCGCCTGGAACACGGACCGGACTGGGACCGTGCCGGCGCCCTGCGGGTGATCTCGGCCAGCTTCGATGACGGCGCGCTCCTCGCCGTCGCCGCGCTGCGGCCGCGGGAAGCCGTGGGCCACGACGCGGAGGAAGTCGGCGCCGTCCTGGTCTCGCCGCAGGGAGAGGCCACGAAGCTCCACGAGGCTTTCCTGTCGACGGAGTACGGACCGGACGGCCGAGCCCGCCGCCTCGGGCTGGAGCTCTACGAGGAGCCCACCGAGCCGCCGGTGCGCGTCGTTGCGGATCGGATCGCCGAGGCTCGCCAGCGAATCGGAGGCGAGCAGACGGCCCTGAGGCTGAGGATGGACGGCACCCCCGGCGCCGGCCTCTACGAGCTGGCGCCCGCCGGCTAGCAAGAATCCCGGCGATGGCGATTCGTGCCGTGATCTCCGACTTCGGCGGCGTCCTGACGACCCCGCTCCTCGGCTCCTTCCTGGCCTTCCAGGACGAGACGGGCATCTCTGCCGAGGTGCTGGGCCGGGCGATGCAGCGGATCGCCGAAAGAGAGGGCGAGCACCCCCTGTTCGAGCTCGAGCGTGGGCGCCTCACCGAGTCCGAGTTCCTCGATCTGCTCCGGGGCGAGCTTGCGCCCGACCTAGGTCACGAGCCGGAGCTGCACCGCTTCAGCGAGATCTACTTCGAGGCGCTCGACCCCAACCAGCCGATGATCGAGCTGATGCGCAACCTCAAGGCCAGGGGCTACCGAATGGCCCTGCTGACCAACAACGTGCGTGAGTGGGAGCCGCTTTGGCGCGCGATGCTGCCCGTGGACGAGATCTTCGAAGTGGTCGTCGACTCCGGCTTCGTCGGGATCCGCAAGCCGCAGCCCGAGATCTACGAGTTGACCTTGGAGCGGATCGGCGGCGGCATAGGCGCCCAGGAGTGCCTGTTCGTTGACGACGTCGAGGACAACGTGGTGGCCGCTCGCCAGCTCGGGATGACGGCGGTGCAGTTTCGCTCCACGAATCAAGCGATCGCGGAGATCGAGGCTGCTCTCCGCAGGGGTGACGAACATTCGTAGTCGTATTGACGACCAACGTGCGACACCCTCCGCAGCCGCTGCCCTACTTGCCCCGAAACGCACGCGGTTCCGCGCGTTACAGAGACACGACCCGCGAGAAAACGCGGCTAGCTCTTGCGCTCACCCACCTGCCGCCGCTCCCCAGAACCGGGGCCGGCGTCCTCAGTTGTCGGAGCCCGCTCGGTCCCAGATGTAGAGCTGTACCGCCTCGACGGCCAGCTCCATCAGCCGTGGCGGGGAGAGCCAGTCGAGAACGGTGTCGAGGGCGAGCTCCTCGGTGAGGCCCATGTCCACCGCCTCCTCGCCGCGAAACCCCGCCGCCAGCTTCAGAGCCTCGCGCCGGTGCTGGCCGAGCGACGAGAAGGAGGCCATCAGGAAGTCGCGATTGGGAAGCGGGTGGCCGACGTCCATCGACGCATGCCAAGCCGCGAGCATCGAGATGTCGTGCTCGTCCAGCTCCGAGATCGCCCGCGCGTAGTGGGCCTCGAGCTCGTCGTCGGGAATCTCGTCGACCCAGGCGCGCACGGCCTCCCCGAGGAGCTGCCGGCGGGCCTCACGGCCAACCGAATCGGCGATTGCGCGGATGGCATCTGCAGGATCAATGAAACACAGCGGCATGGCGCAGCAAGATAGACGCGGCATCCGACGGAATATGAGCTCCGACGTCATGAACGCGCGCCGTGGCGCGACCTATGCTCCGAACGATGTCCCTTGCGCTGATCGTGGGACCCCCGAACTCCGGCCGCGCCGGCGAGATCCGGGCGCGCCTCGAGGCGGCACTGGACCTCGATCCGGTGCTGGTGGTCCCCACGCTGGACGACGCCGACCGGTTCGAGCGCGAGCTGTGCACACGCGACGGCTCGCGGGACACCGCCGTCGTCGGCGCATCCATACGGACCTTTCGGGCCTTCGGCGAGGAGATCGCCGCGGCAACCGGGAGCGAGCTTCGTCCCCAGCTCTCTGGTGCGCAACGCCTGGCGCTGGTCCGCGCCGCCGTCCGGCAGACCCAGCTTGAGGCGGTCAAGGGTTCCGCTGCCCGACGCGGGTTCGCACCCGCGCTGGAGCGCCTGATCTCAGAGCTCCAGTCGAGCCTGATCACCCCCGGCGCGCTCGCGAGCGCGGCCGCGGAGCTCGAGGATGGCGCTTACGAGACCGAGCTCGCCCGGCTGTATGAGGCCTACATCAGCAGGCGGGACGCGGCCGGCCGCGACGATGCCCATTCCTCCCTTCGCAAGGTCACGGCCGGCCTGCTCGAGCGACCTGGCGCCTGGGACTCCCGTCCGGTGCTTCTGTACGGGTTCGACGACCTGACCGAGGAGCAGCTCGAGCTGGTGGCGGCCCTGGCCGGCGCCTGCCCGGTCACGGTCGCCGTCAACTACGAGGACCGCGAGGCGCTCGCTCCCCGGGCCGCGCTGCTGGCGCGGCTTCGCGACGAGCTCGGCGGCGTGGAGGAGGGCAGGCTCGCCTTCGACGACCGCTACACGCAGAGCGCCACGCTCCGCCACCTCGACAGACACCTGTTCGAGGCAGGCGCCACCCGCGTCGAGCCCGACGATGGGATCGCCATGCTCGAATGCAGCGGCGAGCGCGGCGAGGCCGAGGCCGTCGGCGGCGAGGTCGCCCGGCTGCTCGCCGGCGGAGTTCCGGCGGACGGCATCGCCGTGGTCCTGCGACATCCCGATCGCCACGGGCCCCTGTTCGCGCGCGTGTTCGAGGGATTCGGGATCCCGGTCGCGGTCGAGGCGTCGGTGTCGCTGGCTCGAACCGCCGCCGGACGCGGCCTCGGCGCGCTCGCGCGCGCGAGCCTGCCCGAGGCCGGCGGCGAGGAACTGCTCGCCTTCATGCGGGCCCGCCCTGGCGAGCCGCAGGGGATCGGCGACTGGGTCGAGCGCCGCCTGCTGCGCGGCGAGGCACGCACGACGGACGAGCTGATCGCCGACTGGAATGCGCCCCCCTGGATGCTCGCGGCGCTTCGGGAGGCCCGCCCCGGCGGCGAGTGGCTGCGAGCCCTGGCCGCTGCCGCACACGAGCTCGCCGTGGAGGCACACGCCGGCCGCGAGCCCGTCGAGGGCAATCCGGACGCGAGCGCAGCAGCCGGGACCGTGCCGTTCGCGTCGCTCGAGCTTCGCGCCGCAGCGGCGGCGGCCGCAACCCTCACCGACCTCGCCGAGCTGGACTCCGTGCCGGGCTGCGCGGCGCCCACTCCCGCCGAGGCGCTCGAGGTGCTCGAGGATGTCCGGGTTCCATTGTGGCGGGGGCCAACCGAGGGAAGGGTTCGGGTGCTGAGCCCGTACCGGGCACGCGCGGCCCGAGCCCGTCACCTGTTCGTCGCTTCTCTCCAAGACGGCGAGTTCCCCGGCGGCGACACCGGGGATCCCCTGCTGGGGGACGAGCGGCGGCGGCGCCTCGGCATGGCGGCGCTCGTCCGGCAAGAGGAGGCGACCGAGGAGCGCTACCTGTTCCACGCCTGCGCCTGCCGCCCGACCGAGCGCCTGTGGCTTTGCTGGCGGAGCTCCGACGAGGAGGGCCGCCCCGCGACCCGATCGCCGTTCGTCGACGAGGTCCTCGACCTGCTCGCTCCGGCGCCCGATGAGGCCGAGGAAAGGCTGAAGCGGGTCCACGGCCTGGACCGTGTGGTCTTCGAGCCCTCGGAAGCGCCCGGCGCTCGCGAGCTCCAGCGCTCCCTGGCCGCTCGCGGGCCGGGGACCGGCGAGGATCTTCCGGGCCCGCTCGCCGACCCTGGGGTGCTCGCCCAGCTTGGGCGGCGCAACCCGGTCGGGCCGGGGACGATCGAGAAGTGGATCGAATGCCCCTACCGGTGGTTCGTCGACCACGAGCTCTCGCCACAGCGGCTGGAGCCTCAACCCGACCACCTGACAGCCGGCTCGATCGTCCACCAAGTGCTCGAACGCCTCTACTCCGAGCCGCCCGGCGACGACCGGATTCCCCGCCCGCAGGACCTCGCCAAATGGAGGGAGCGCGCGGTGGCCCTGCTCGCGGAGGAAGCCGAAGGGAAGGGACTCGAGCCCGGCCTGCCCCGGACCAGGATCCTGACCGCCCGCATGTGGGCGCAGATCGAGCGGCTCCTGGACCGCGAGGCCCGCGGCGAGACCGAGCTTCGGCCGGCGCTGCTGGAAGCGTCCTTCGGCGACGACCGCGACGGCGAAGTGCCGTCGCTCGACCTCGATGGGGTCGGGATCCACGGCCAGATCGACCGGGTGGACGTGACCCCGGACGGGCGCTTCGGCGTCGTCCACGACTACAAGACCGGCTCCACCGCATGGGCGGCGGCGAAGCTCGCCGAAGAGGGCAAGCTCCAGCTCCAGCTCTACGCCCGCGCCCTGCGCGAGCTGTGGGAAATCGAGCCGATCGGCGGCCTCTACCACCGGCTCGGCGCCCGGGGCGATCCGCGACCGCGCGGCTTCGTGGCCGCCGGCATCGAGGCCACCGAGGCCCTTGACCTCGTCGGCACCGACCGGCTCGAGCCCGACGAGGTCCGAGAGCTGCTCGACGCCGGCGAGTCACGGGCCAAGGAGAGCGTTGCGGCGATGCGAGCCGGCCAGATCGACCGAGCCCCGAACGGCGGCAGCTGCCCGCCCTGGTGCCGCTTCCAGCCGATCTGCCGGCTCGAGCGCTCGATCGGCGCAGAGGAGGTCGCGGGCAACGGCGACGCTCCAGGAAACGGAGCGGGATGAGCGCCGCCTCAGACCCCACGCCGACCAGCACGGCCGAGCAGCGGGCGGCGATCGAGGCGCGTTCAAGCGACGTGTTCACGGAGGCGGGGGCGGGCACCGGCAAGACCAGGGTCCTCGTGGAGCGCTACTGCGACGCCGTGACCGAAGACGGCATCGGTCCCGATGCGATTCTCGCCTTCACGTTCACCGAGCGCGCGGCGGGGGAGCTTCGAGAGCGGATCCGGCGCCGGCTCATCGCCAGGTCACGCGCCGCCGTCGAGGCCGACCAGCCCGAGCGCGGGAAGGAGATCGCTCGCGCGGCGCGAGAGGGCGAGCGAGCGTGGATCACGACCATGCACGGGTTCTGCCGGCGCCTGCTCGCCACGCATCCGGTGGCCGCTCGGATGGATCCGCGCTTCCGCGTCCTCGACGAGTTCGAGGCCGCCAGGCTCGGCGAGGGAGCATTCTCCGCCGCGCTGGAGGAGGTCGTCGCAGCCGGCGACGAGCCCGCCGCGCGCTTCGCGGCCGGCTTTCACCCGGTCCGGCTGCGAGAGGCCGTGCGGAGCGCGCACGAGCGGCTGCGCAGCCAGGGCGTCGACCCACCCCGCCTACCGGATCCGGGCGCGCCGGTCCGCTCGGTCAAGGGGAAGGACGAAACCGCCAGGCTGCCCCCCGCCGAGGCAGCTCTGGCGACCCACGGCTTCGCGGCGTTCGACGCCCTCCTGGCGTCCTACCACAGCCACTACGAGCGGCTCAAGGCGGATCGCTCCGGGGCGGACTTCGAGGACCTCGAGCTGCGCGCGCTGGCGCTGCTGCAGTCGCCCGGGGCCGTGCGAGCCGCGTGGAGGGAGCGCTTCGAGCATTTGATGGTGGACGAGTTTCAGGACACGAACGGCGTCCAGCTGGCGTTGATCGACGCGTTGCGAGGCCCGCGAACCCGGCTGTTCGTGGTCGGCGACGAGTTCCAGTCCATCTACCGGTTCCGCCATGCGGACCTGGAGGTCTTTCGCCGGCGCCGGCACCAGGCGAGGGAGGATCGGCGGACCGTGGAGAGGCCATTGCGGGGGAACTTCCGCTCCCGCCCGGAGGTGCTCGCCGCGGTCAATTTCGCCGGCTCGGCGTTGCTCCGCGACTTCACGCCGCTCGAGGCCGGTCTCGAGGCCGAGGCGGAGCCGGCGGACCTGCGCCGCGGTCCCCCGTCGCAGCCGCCGGGGGACGGCCCGGCGGTGGAGCTGCTGCTCACCGACGCCTCGGACGACAAGCCCGGCCAGCCGACCGGCTGGCGGGCGGAGGGAGTCGACCTCCAGCCGCCTGAGTCCGAGGGCAGCCCGCCATACGTAGCCGAGGCCCGCTTCTTGGCCCATCGCCTGCGCCGGCTGGCCGATGATGGCGTGCCGCGTGGCGACATGGTGGTGCTGCTGCGCGCCTTCACCCACGTGGACGCCTACGAGGAGGCGCTCGAGCGAGCGGGTCTGGCGCCATACGTAGTCGGCGGTCGCGGCTACTGGTCGCAGCAGCAGGTCGAGGACGTGCTGCGGCTGCTCGGCGTGGTTGCGAATCCGCTGGACGACGAGGTCCTGTTCGGGGCGCTCGCCTCCCCGGCCTGCGGTGTGAGCCCCGATGCGCTGTGGCTCCTGCGCCAGGCTGCCAGGAGTCCGCAGGGACGCCCCCAGCACGTCTGGCCCACCATCGACGCGGGCGAGTGGCCGGCGGCGATTCCCGCCGAGGACGTCGAGCGCCTCGGCCGCTTCTGCGAGATCCTCGCCCGCCTCCGAAACGAGGCGCCGCTGCTGCCGCTCGACTCGCTGATCGACCGGACGATCTCCGCCTTCGACTACGACCTTGCCCTGCTGGCTCGCAGAGGAGGGCGGCGGCGGATGGCCAACGTGCGCAAGCTGATGCGCCTGGCGGCCGAGTACGAGGAGCACGAGGGCCGCAACCTCCGCGGCTTCCTCGCGTTCGCCGAGGAGCGCACCCTGCGCGACGAGCGCGAGGGCATGGCCGCGGTCCAGGTCGAGGGACACGACGGCGTCCGCGTGATGACGGTGCATGCGGCCAAGGGGCTCGAGTTCCCGGTGGTCGCGGCGGCGGATCTCGGGCGCGGGCTCGGAATCGGGAGCCGTGACAGCGACGTCGTCATCGGCCGAATCGACGGAACGAACGGCGACGCAGCGGCCGCCGCCCGTAGCGAGGCTGCGGCGCACGCCCGGTTCGGCATGCGCCTGCCGATCGCGGCCGCCGAGTCCCTGCGCCTCTGGGAGCTGGTCGAGCTCTGCGAGGACGAGCGCCGAGCCGACATCGAGGAGGCCTGCCGGCTCGTCTACGTGGCGGTCTCGCGAGCCCAGGATCGCCTGATCCTCAGCGGCATCTTCCGCTCGTCCGACCTCGAGGCTCCTGAGGAGCCGAAGGCGGCGCACTCGGCGCTGAAGCTACTGCTGCCGGCGCTCCGCGGGCGAGGCTGGGACGGCGGCGACGGATCCGTCGAGCTCGAGCGAGCGCCGGCGATCGGGGGCGGCCCCTCCGGGGGACCGTCGCCACAGCTTGCCGTGCAGACCCAGGCTCCGAGTGCGGAGCGGGCGGCCGAGCTTTGCCACCGGATGCCCTGGCCCGCGCCCCCCGCCGACGGCGCGCCGGAGCACGAACCGGCGCACCTGCTCGAGCGGTTCCAGCCGGCCGCCGCCACCGGCCACCTCTCCTACTCGGCCCTCGCCACCTACTCCGGCTGCCGGTACCGCTTCTACGTCGAGCGCGTGATCGGCCTCGAGGCGCCCACCATCGGTGAGGCGCCCCCGGAGGGCGACGACGACGCCGAGCGGCCCCGGGCCGACGAGACGCCCGTCCCGACCGCGGGGCCACGCGAGCGGTCGCTGGCGATCGGCAACGCGGTCCACGCCGCCCTGGAGGCGAGCGCCCGACGCTCCTGGGCACCGCCCGATGGCCCGGAGCTGGAGACGATCCTGGCGCGAGCAGGGCTGGACACCGACGTGGAGGCCCGGGAGCGCGTAGAAGCGCTCGTCCAGGGCTGGCTCAGCTCCGAGCTTCGTGCCGAGCTCGACCTCGCCGGGGCGCGCATCCGGCCCGAGGTGCCGTTCGTGCTCGGGTTGGGGGGCGCGGTGGTGCGGGGAAAGATCGATCTGCTGGCCGAGGGCCCCGAGGGCCCCCTGGTGGTCGACTACAAGACCGACGCGTTGCGCGGCACCGACCCGGCCCAGCTCGCGGAGCGCTACGAGACGCAGCGGGACCTCTATGCGCTGGCCGTCCACGGCGCGCGCCGCAACGGAGAGGCGGCGATCGTTCGCGCCGCCTACTGCTTCCTGGAGGCCCCCGAGCGGGCGTCGGTCGAGGCCTACGACGAGGCCGGGATCGCCGCGGCGCGCGAGCGCCTGGAGCGGCTCGTCGCGGGGATTCGCGCCGGCGACTTCGAGCGCACCGACAGCCCCCACCTCGCGCTCTGCTACGGCTGCCCCGCGGCAGCGCGCCTGTGCGCGAAGCCGGCCTGGCGGCCGCAATGGGCCACCTCGTCTGGTGGTCGTCGGGAGCCGAACAGCCCATGAGGCGGTGAGCCCCCGCCTGGCCGTGTTCGCCTACGGGTCGCTCGCCAGCCTGGCGAGCGCACAGAAGACCCTGGGCCGATCCGTGGAGACGGCGGGCGCGGCCCGTTTGACCGGCTGGCGGAGGAGCTGGTCCCAGGCGCGCGACAACCTGCGCTCCGAGAAGACGTTTGCCCTCGCCGACGGAATCACTCCCACGCACTGCCTCGGCCTGAACGTCGAGCGGCGCGCGGGGCCGGGCCCCAACGGGGCCCTGATCGAGATCACCGAGGAGGAGCTCGACCGCCTCGCCCTGCGCGAGATTCGGTATGACCGGGTCGACGTCACCGCCGAGATCGCGACGGCAGAGCCGCCGGCCTTCGACCGTGTGCTCACCTTCACCGCCAAGCCATCCAGCTACGCCGAAACGCCGCCTCCGGGCGCGGTGATCCTCGCGTCCTACGCCCGCGCGGTGGAGGCGGCGTTCGAGTCGCTCGGCCCGGGGCAGCTGGAGCTGTTCCGCGAGACGACCGACCGGCACCCGGTCGAGGTCGTCGAGGGCGTGCTGGTCAGCGACCGGATTCCGGCCGGCAATCCGCGGGAGTGGTAGTTCCCTCGGGTTGCCGCGAGGGGGTGGTAGCCGACGGTCAATAAGGGCAGCGTCCTGGCCCTGTGGCCGACGCTTATGACTTTGAGCCCCCTATAGGGGTCGAAAGTCACGAGCGTGCCGCCCCGCCGCAGCGGGCGCCTGGATTCGGGATCGGCGGGCGCTCAGTCGCCGTTCCAGTGTTGCGCCCATGCGCGGAGCTCGCGGATCGCGGGGCGCAGCGCCTTGCCCTTCTCGGTCAGCGCGTAGGAGACCCGCGGCGGAGTGCCGGCGTGGACCGAGCGCTTCACAAGGCCCTCGGTCTCGAGCTCGCGCAGGCGGCGCGAGAGCAGCCGGTCGGAGAGCCCGGGCACCGCCTGCGACAGCTCGGCGAAGAAGTGCGGGCGCTGGGAGAGCGCCCAGATGATCGCGCCGGCCCAGCGCTTGCCCACCAGCTCCACCGCGTGATGGAAGTCGGGACAGACGCGCGCCGGGCGGCCGGTCGGCCGGGCCGGAGCGCGCTCAGCTCGCGGAAGCGCTGGTTCCACCCTCAGCTGAGCTTAGCGAAGGGACGACGCGAGCTTTTCAGCTGCGCGGTCACGCGGAGCAGGGGCCTGTGTCGGTTGGCCGCAGGTCTCCCTCCAGCGCCCTGCGCACGATCTCGTCCGGGATGCCGAGCCCGCCGCGGGGTCCCAGTCCCTGCTCTGCTGCGAACACGGTCGTCAGCACCTGGCCGCCCGCATCGACGGCGGGGCCGCCGGAGTTGCCGCTCTCGACCTGGCCGCGGAACGGGGTCATCCTGCGCGCCACCGGACCCCGGCCGTAGGAGTCCTGGCTAATCACCTCGCCGGTGCTTCCCACCCGAGCCGCGAAGATCGTCAAGGGCCCGTTCTCCGGATAGCCCAGCACCGCGGCGGCGGCGGCCTTGGGCACTTGGGGCGCAAGGCGCAACGCCGGCGTGTCCAGGCCCGCGACGCGGAGGATCGCCAGGTCGTTGCGCGGCTCGTAGTGAACGGCCGAGGCGTCCAGCGTCTCGCCCGAGCGCAGGGTCACCGTGGTGTCGTCCTCGCCGGCCACAACGTGGGCGTTGGTCACCACCAGCCCGGGGCCGGCGACCCACCCGGAGCCTTCGATTCCGAGCCCGCAGGCCGTGCCGAGCACCTTGACCACGCTGTCGCCTGCCCGCTGCACTTCGGGGTCGTGGACGATCCCCGGCTGGGGTGCTCGGACGTTCGCATTCGGGCCGCTGACGGTGGGCGTGGGATCGATGTGCCTGAGCACGTTGAGCAGGGGCCCCGAGGGTGGCAGGACGTTGTTCAGCGCGGTCAAGATCCGGGAGCTCTGAAGCGCGTGGCGCAGGTCCCGCTCCCCGGGCCCGGGCGAGTTGAGGGCCGCGGCACCGAAGGCCCAGGCGACCAGCAGGCCCAAGGCGGCGAGCAGCGCCGCACCTGCGATCCCGTCGAGCCAGCTGCCCAACGCCCCGTGCGACATCCGGGCACTGAGCCCTTCGGCGAAGCCCTCCACCGCCACCGCCAAGGTCGCACCGAGCACCAGCCCGGCGAGCACCGTGATCAGCGGCGCATAGGGCGACTCGCCACCCCCTGCCAGCAAAGCGGGGCCGAGCCGGCCCCCGATCGCCGCCCCGAGCACGAAGCCGGCCAGTGGAAGGCCGCTGGCGATCAGGCCACGCTCGTAGCCAATCGCTGCAAGAGCGAGGGCGAAAACGGCGATGATCACGTCGACGACGTTCATGTGGTGCCCCGTCCATCAATGGTGGCGTGCTTCATGGACAGCTAAGTTTGTATCGGCTTGAGCCCGATCAGCCGCGAGGCAGAGCGCCGCCGCCGTCTTCTCACCAGAGCCTTACCGATTGCCGTGCTGGCATTGGCAGCGTTCCTCGTCTGGGCGGTCGGGGGCGGAGGTGGCGCCGAGCTGTCCGCGGCCAAGCGCTTTGCCCAGGGCTGGGAGCGCCAGGACTTCGCGGCCATGCACCGGGAGATCTCCCCCAAGGCGGCGAAGCGCTACCCGGTGGCAGAGTTCACCGACGAATACGGCACGGCCCAGGAGCTGGCCACGGTGGCGAGGGTGACCGTCGGCGAGCCGTCCGCCGCCGAGTCCGGGGGCCGGCCGGCGGCGGGAGTCCCGGTCAGCCTCCAGACCCACGCCTTCGGCCAGATCTCCGGCCGGCTCGTGCTGCCGCTGGCGGGCGACGAGATCGCCTGGTCCCCGAACCTCGTCTTCCCGGGGCTGGCACCCGAAGAGCGCCTCGTGCGAGATGCGCGAATCCCGGAACGGGCTCCGATCCTTGCCCGCGACGGGACGCCGCTGGCCGAGGGGCCTGCCGAGAGCCGCTCCTACCCGCTTGGCGCCGCCGCCCAGAGCGTCACCGGAGAAGTCTCATCGCCTACTCCCGAGCTGGACCGCGAGCTCTCGCGGCTTGGATTCCCGCCGGGAACGCCGACCGGGACCGGCGGGCTCGAGCTCGCGTTCAACCGTCGGCTCGCCGGACAGCCGGGCGGTGAGCTGGTCGCGGCCGGGGGCAACGGGAGCGCTCCACCCGGCGGGAGGGTGCTCGCCGAGCAAAAGCCCGCCCCGGGCAAGCCCGTGCACACGACCATCGACCCCCTCCTCCAGCGGACGGCGGTAGCGGCGCTGGGCGGCCTGTACGGCGGTGTCGCCGTCCTGGATGCTCGCAAGGGGTCCGTGCTGGCGCTGGCGGGAATCGCATTCTCGGGCCCTCAGCCGCCGGGCTCGACGTTCAAGGTGATCACGACCACCGCCGCGCTGGAGGCGGAGGTCGTCGAGCTCACTGACCAGTTCCCGGTCCAGACCTCGATCGTGGTGGGCGGCCGTGAGATCGCCAACGCCCACAACGAACCCTGTGGCGGCAGCTTCGTCGAGGCCTTCGCGCACTCGTGCAACAGCGTCTTTGCCCCGCTCGGTCCCCAGGTCGGCTCGGAGCGCCTCGTCGAGGAGGCCGAGCTCTACGGCTTCAACTCGCCCCCCGGCCTCTTCCACCAGGCCGCCATTCGGGCCGTGAACCCGCCCCAGAGCACGATCCCCACTTCGATTCCGGACGACCTGGAGCTGGGAGTGAGCGCGATCGGGCAGGGCCAGGTGCTGGCTACGCCCCTCCAGATGGCCTCGGTCGCCCAGACGATCGCCGACGGCGGTACGCGCAGCCCCACCCCAATCGTCAGCGATCGCAAGCTGCGGCCTGCGGCGAAGCAGGTGCGGGTGACCTCCGAGCAGATCGCGACCACGGTGCGCAAGCTGATGATCCAGGTGGTGAGCAACGGGACGGGCACGGCGGCCGCGCTCCCGGGCGTGGAGGTGGCCGGCAAGACCGGCACCGCCGAGCTCGGCCCGAAGCCGCTTGAGCCCGGCCAGCAGGAGCCTTCGGATGCGGCGCCCGAGCAGAAGGTGGACGCCTGGTTCACCGCCTTCGCGCCGGCAAACGACCCGAAGCTCGCGGTGGCGGCGATGGTCGTCGACGCCAGTGGGGACGGCGGCGCCGTGGCGGCGCCGATCGTTCGCGAGGTGCTTGCCGCGGGCCTCGGCGTGGGCTAAAAGCTGCCGCGGGCCGGCGGTGCTAGATA
Organism: Actinomycetota bacterium; assembly: GCA_038040415.1. Lineage (GTDB taxonomy): Bacteria > Actinomycetota > Thermoleophilia > Solirubrobacterales > 70-9 > AC-56. The sequence continues at coordinate 3,283 of JBBPIK010000046.1, read as the reverse complement.
TCGAGCTCGACTTCGCCCAGCTCGCCCGCCGACGACGGGATCTCGAGGATGAGGGGCCTGTCCTCGGTCGCCGCCTCGTCGATCAGGAACAGCACCATCGCCCCCTCGATCGGCCCGTTGGCGGCGGTCGACTCCGGCTCGGGAAGCTGGTCCTTGGCCTCCACCGTGCCTCCGAGCTCCAGCGCGAACAGGCTGTCACTCGGGATCGGATCGAACTCCGTGCCCGCGGTGTCGACCACCGTGAAGTCGGCCGGCACCTCCTGGATCGTGTCCCCCTCGTTCTCGATCAGCATGAACACCGCGAGATAGAGCTGGTCGTTCGGGGGCGGCGGCTGACCCGCGAGGTAGGCCTCGTCCTCCAGATCGCGCGGGTTCAGGAAGCGGCTGATCTGGACGTTGTAAAGCAGCTCGCCGAGCTTCATCGGCTGGCCCTCCTCGACGCTCAAGTCGCTCTCCGGATCGGTCTCACAGCCAGAGAGCATCGCCCCGACGACCAGCGCGGCGGCGAGCGCCGAGGCGACACCCAGACGCGTGGTGGAGCGGCCGGCGCGCAGCATGGCGGCGGCCAGTCTATATCGCGCCCGCGGGCGCGGCTGGCACCGGAACAAGCTCAGGTGGATGGAAGCCGGTCGGCGCCGGCGACCACCACGCGGGCCGGCGGCAGGCCCGACTCGATCAGCCGCTTCAGCCTCGACAGCGCAATCGACCATTGCCGCCGGTAGTAGCGCTCGGCTCCGAGCTTCTCGCGCAGGCGATCCAGCGGATGGGACGGCCCAGTCCAGAAGCGCAGCGTCACCTCGCAGCCGCCTGGCCCCGACTCGAGCAGCTCCCAGGAGGTGGTGATCGGAATCCGATCCCACCGCCCTCCCGCGCCGCTCTCGTGAATGCGGTGCGGCGGCTCCACCTCGTCGATCACCGTCTCCATCCACAGCCCCGGCTCGACCAGCCGGAAGCGCGCCGCGGCGCCAACCCCGGAGGACTCGAGCCGCTGGAGCCGATATTCGCCCACGAAGTGGTCGGTGAACGCGGGCCTGGTGGCGAGGTCGCAGATCAGCTCATAGACGCGCCCGCGCGGCGCGTCGATCGGCGTCTTGACCGAGATCGGGCCCAAGGCGAGGGATTCTATGCCTGGATTCGCGACGGAACGTCCAATTTGCGGACGTTTAGGCATCCACGGTGGCCCACATGGGGGGTCCCCCACTACCATGGACCCCACGTAACGTTACCCCGAATTCCAAGGACGGGGATTCGGAATGAGGTATTGGGATGCTTGTCGACCGAGAAACCGACGTGCACGACACCGGTGAGCTCGCGCTAGTCGGCTCTCTCGCCTGCGTCGAATGTGGGTACTCGCTCTCGCTCTCGCTCTCGGACGAGCTGCCGAACTGCCCCGCCTGCGGCGGGTCCCGCTTCCGCCGCGCCTCGATGTTCGAGCTGCCCACCGTCGACGCGGACGCGATCTCGCCCGCGCCCGCACTTCCCACCTGGTTCGACGACGTGCGCGCGGACCTCGAGCCGGGAAACCAGTTCGTCGCCTTCGAGGACGACGATGAGGAGCCGGTCGTCGTGGCGCTCCAGGATGGCTGGAACCGGATTGGCCGCAGCGGCTCGGCCGACATCCAGCTCGACGACGCGACCGTGTCGCGCCGTCACGCGCTGATCGTCCGCACCCCTGACGACGAGTTGCGCGCCCTCGACGACCGCAGCCTGAACGGCCTGTTCATCAATGGTGAGCGAGTGGAGTGGGCGCCTCTGGCGGACGGCGACGAGCTCGAGATCGGCCGCTACCGGCTGTACGTCCTCCAGAGCTAGTCGCGGAGCCCGGCCCGGCTGCCGCTTAGAGTCACCCCGACGCCGCCAGGCGTGCGCGGGGGTTTCGGACAGACCCTTACTCTGTGGAGATGTTGGGGTCCGCCTGGACCTTGTGCGGGACGATCATCAGGAAGTTGTCCGCCGCGCCGGCGCCCAGCCGAACGACGCGCTTGGCCTCACCGCCCTGGCCCGTTGCCTGGAGCTCCTCGGCGTAGTGGCCCAGGAGCTCCTCGACGTCGAGCATCGCCTCCGCGTCGAGCTCCTGTAGCTCCACCTTCGCCCCCTCGCCCAGGCGGCGCACGATCGCTTCCCGGTCGAGGTTCCACTCCGGGTTGACTCGCACGTAGACACGGCCGCCGGTCATCCCCGCGCATGCCCAGGGGCCGAGGTCGCCGAGCACGACGGCGCGCCCGGCGGTCATGTACTCGAAGGCGAAGCCCTTGGCGTTGGCGCGGTCGACGATGCAGCCGCGGGAATCGTCCAGGGGCTCAGGCGGCTCGCCTCCCAGCACCACGTCGGCACCCGAGAGGCGGATGCAGAAACGCGAGTCGGCCGATCCCTGCACGAACAGGCGGCCGCGCTGGGCGCCGTAGGCAAACGACTTGCCCACCGACCCATTGACCCTCCGTCCTTCGCGATTGCGCCCCTTGAGGATCGAGACGGTGCCGCCGAGCATCGCCTTGCCGACCCCGTCCTGGGCGCCACCCTCCACTCGCACCACGAGCCCCCAGGCATTGAAGGCGCCGAAGCCCTGGCCGGCGACGGAGCCGCCGTTGAAGCTGAGCTCCGCCAGCACGTCCGTCGGCTCTCCTTGTGGGGCGCCCTCGTAGATCCTCGCCCGCGAGATCTCCCCGGCGAGCTCGGTGCCGAGGACGCGGTCATTGGCATCCGTGGGGCGCGGGAACTGCTGGCGGATCGGCTCACCGGAGAGCATCCTTTGGGCGAGCCCGGCGAGCTCTGCGGAGGCCTGCTTGGGCGCCATGCGGATCGGCCGCGCCCGCACCAGGCCCGCCTCGGCGCGCGCCTCCACCAGCTCCTCCTCCGCCACCGGCAGGTCGATCGGCTCCAGGTCGAGGAACTCCTCCAGCGGCGTGATCAGCTCGGCCAGGTCGAGGCGCTCCGCGCTGGCCGCCTGCTCGAGCAGGTCGTAGCGACCCACGAGGTCCTGGGCACGGTCATAGCCGAGCTCCGCCACCACGCGCTTGACCTCCTCGCCCATCGACGTGAAGAAGCGAGCGCAGTTCTCGGCCGCCGAGTCCACGCGCTGCGGCGTGAACTTCTTCAGGCCGTGCTCCTGGGCCTGGTCGATGGTCTCGATCTGGGTGGCGATGCCGACGTGGCAGGTGTCGAGCTGGCAGCCCCGGCAGATCGTGCAGCCCAGGGAGACCATCGCCAGGGTGCCGAAGGCGACCCGGTTGGCCCCCATGCAGTGGAGCTTCACGATGTCGTGGGCGTGGCGGTAGCCGCCGTC
>JBBPIK010000125.1:1207-4341 GCA_038040415.1 Actinomycetota bacterium | reverse complement strand
GGGATCACGACGCCCAGGCTCACGGTCCGCAGCCCCTCATCGGGGTCGCCGGCCGCTCACGTGCAGGTACCGGCTCAGCGGCCACGCCGGACTGCGTCGGACCCGGTTCGCAGGGAACTCCACCAGCACATCGGAAAAACCGGCCCTCGCCAGCTCGCGGCGGCTGCCCAGCGGGCCCAGCAGCTGGACTGCTGAGCGCTTTCGACCAAGCCGGCGAGCCGTCGCCGTGGCCAGGCGCCGACCCGCCAAATGCAGCAGCGGCAGGCCGGTGAACTGGTCGACGGGGTGGAGGCGATTGGGGTTGCGCACGATGATGCACCCGCCGGGTGCAAGGAGCGAGAAGGCTGCCTGCAGTGCACGTAGGCGCTGCGTACGCTCGACCAGGTAGCAGAGGCTGTTGTTCATGATCGCGAGGTCGAAGGAGCCGGTGGCCAGGCCGCTGTCCTCCATCCGGCCCCGCGTCAAGTGCACGGGCAGGTCGTGCTCTGCCGCCACAACCCGGCCCACCTCTAGCCGGTCGGCGTTGGGGTCGACCCCGTGCACGGAGGCTCCCCGAAACGCGAAGTAGATCGACAGGGCCCCGAACCCGCATCCCAGGTCCGCGACGGAGACGCCCTCCAGCGAGGACCGTTTCGATCGCTTCAGGTACAGGTCTTCCAGAGGAGAGGCACGGCGCTCCACGTAGGCCGAGTTCGTGTCCAGCGACACCTCGCTGATCGCGCCCTTCGCCGCGCCGCCGCCTCCGTGCCGCTCGACGATGGCCGATCGGAGCGCTCCCGCCAGCGGTACGAAGGACCCGGGCTCGGACCCAGTCACCGTTGTGCGCCGGCGGCCGTGCGCTCTGCCCCCGCCTTGCCGAGAGCCACCAGCTCAGATAGCGCCGCCCGCTCGACTGACAGCAGGCCGGCGACCGCCTCGCCCCGCTGCCTCATCTCCTCGGCTCGCTGGAGGTCGCCCAGGAGATCAGCGATGGCGATGGCCGATGCCTCGAGGTCGGCGGTGTCCAGATGTAGCGCGGCGTCGCCGGGTGCAACCTCGGCGAAGCCCCCGCGCAGCGGGCCCGCGGCCAGGGTTCCGGACGCCATGGCTTCCACGGCCGTGCGCCCGAAGGCCTGATAGCTCGACATGTCCACGAACAGATCGCAGCTGCGTAGCACCTCGGCGACCTCTCGCCGGCGCAGCACGCCCCGGTGTCCTGCCAGCACCCGTTCGTTCTGTGTGAGCGCTCGCAGCTCCGCCTCCTCGCAACCGAAGGTCACGGCTTCGATCCCCCCCATCTCCTCATCGAGGCGTTTCAAGAGGTCGAGCGTCTGCGACGGCTGGCGGCGGGGAGTGCCCGGGCGGATCATCGCCGCCACCCGGGCGTGGGCCCCTCGCGGCGGTCGGGGCGCCGGACGGAACAGCGTCGAATCGATGCTGGGCTCGACCTTCTCCACGCGGACTCCGTGTTCGCTGGCGAGCAGCGCGCCCAGCCAGTAGGTCTTCGCCAGCAGCACGTGGTCAGCCATCCGCTCATAGCTGGCCGCGGCCTCGCGTGCCTCGGCGGAGCCGGGCGCGAAGAACCACGGCTCATAGTCCTGCACGTAGTAGGCCACCACTGCGGTGCTCGCGTGAGCCACCTCGAGCACGGCGTCGACCGACTTGTGATGGGTCGCGATGACCGCTTGCACCCCATCCAGCACGTGCGGCAGGTCCGCGGGCTTGTCGTAGGTCACGAAGAGATCGTCGTGCTCGGCGTAGGCGAACCGGGCCCGGTCCTGGGCGGCGGCCGGAATGGCGATCGACGCCGCGATGCCCAAGTTGGCCATGCCGCGGGCTTCCTGCACGATGGAGTGAGAGCCGCCGGACCCGCCGGCAGCGAGGCCCGGCAGCACGAACGCCACGGACTCGGGAGCGGATCCCGCCTCGCGCAGCCGGCGCGCCAAGCGCCTGGGATCGCGGAGGGCGGCGGCGGTCACCTGACGCAACTCTGCGAGGTCCGCGCTGTCGCGGACGCTGGCCAGGGCCGCCTCGATCGACGAGGGACGGTGCTTGGCACGGAGCGCTTCGCCGCCAAGCTTCGAGAGGTCGTCGCGATCATCCCCGTAGCTGCGGGACTTCGCATGGAACACGAACGACCGCGTGGCGATGGCCAGCCGGAAGCCCGCCTCTGTCGCGCGGAGGCAGTAGTCGTTCTCCTCGCCGTAGCCGTCGCCGAAATGCTCCTCGTCGAACGTGCCGATCCTGTCGATGACGGAGCGCTTGATGCACAGGCAGAAACCGTTGAGCACCCCCGCGAGCGGCGCGGGCGGTCCCTCGGTCGTGCGCACCGCCAAGCCGACACCCTCGGGCGTCAGCCAGTCCGGCATCGGGTTGTTCCACCACTTCCCGTCGCGCGAGATCTCCGGCACCGACTGGTACGTGGCCGCGTTGCCGAGGGGACCGACGATCCCCAGGCTCGGATCGGACTCGGCCGTTTCAACCAGAGTCCTCAGCCATTCGGCCGTGACCTCGGTGTCGCTGTTGAGCAGCACCGCGTAGTCCGCCGTCGAGGCGCCCAGCCCGGCGTTGGCCGCTCGGGTGTAGCCGTGTGGCGGATGCCTGCGCTCCACGAGCTCGATCGCATCCGCGCCTCCGGCGACCGCGCGAAGGAGCCTCGCGGTTTCCCCGTCGCTGCCGTCGTCGACGATGACCAGACGGAAAGGGTGGGTCGTTGTCCCGAGCAGGGAGCGAAGGCATCGTTCGACGTACTCGACCGCGTTGTGGACACAGACGATCACGTCCACCGAAGGCTTGCCGGCCACGGAGTCGGCACGAAGCACGCCACGGCGCTGGGCCCCCGACGCAAGCAGCTTCAGGGACTCGGCCCGCCGTGTGGCCTCTCGCTCGCGAACGGTCCCCGCGAGGTCGACATACCGCTCTTCCCGGCCGGTGGGGATGGGAGCCTCCTGGCTCTCGGATACGGTCGCGACCAGGCCCTCGAGCTGTTCTGCGGCTACGTCGAGCCCGCTGCGCGAGCGCACGCTGGACCGGAAGGTGAGCCGCCGGGCGAGCAGCGACAGCCGGTGGCCCCAGCGCCACGCCCGTGCTTGGTTGACCCGTTCGACCGCCGCCAGCGCCTCACGTGCATGAGCTCGTGCCTGGGCCTCGACGGA
>JBBPIK010000125.1:0-1107 GCA_038040415.1 Actinomycetota bacterium | reverse complement strand
TCGACGGAAGCGATCCGCCGGTGACCGGCCGCGAGCTCCTCCTGAACGCCTTCGAGCCGCTTGGCCTGCTGCTGCTCACCGTGCCTTGAACGAGCCAGGGCGGCATCGGCCTCGAGCCGTTGCCGCTCGACCGCTCCGAGATGCCGCCGCAGGGGCCTGGAGTCGCCGAACGCCTTCCAGAGCTTGCGGACCTCGGGCCTGTCCTTCAGAAGCTGCGCCTCTGCCAGCAGACCGAGGCCGTGCAGGCCCGGAATCTCGAGGAAACGGAGGTCGCGCTCCGACTCGGCGATGAAGTCCTCGACCGCAGTCAGGACCCCATTCCTGAGCCCGTGCTCGTAGATCGAGTTGGCCAGGTGGGCGTTGATGCCGTGATCGACGAGCTCGCGTGAGTCCGGGTGCAACGCCCGCGTGTCGAAGGGCTGACGGTGCTCCTCCGGCACTGCGTCCGGTTCGTAGTACATGTCGCGCCGGCCGTACGGCCAGCCGATGTCGTGGAGCGCGACGAACGGGAAGGGCCATCCGCCCGCTGTGGCGCCGCGGTCGAGCAGCCTGAGCTCGTTCATGACTGTGTACCAGTTGTGGTCACCGTCGATCAGGACGAGATCGGGAGCTTGGATCAGGGGCAGGTGGTTGAGGCTGCGGCCCCTATGGAGTGTGAATGCGCCTCTGAACGTGCCGGGCACGATCGACTCGTCGAATTCGGGCTCGACGTCGATCGTGTGGATCTCCGCGCGGGAGAGGGCTTCGTGCCCGAGCAGTCCCCGGGTAGTTCTCCCGTCAGCCGCTCCGACCTCGACGACCATTCCCGGCCTCAGAGCCTCGATGAGCGGCCTGACGACCGTTTTCCACGAGCGATGCATTAGGTGCCAGGCAACTTGGCCTTCATCGGTGTCGGCAGCGGGTCATATTCCGCAACAGTTACCGGATCGGTAGAGGAGGCTCGTTTCGCCGCCTAGCGGATTAATAGGACCGAGACCCGTACTCAACCCGGCGAAACCCGCGTTGCTGTAGTTCGGCGAGCCCTACCGCATAACGCCGGCGGTGGCTGTCATCCCAAATGATCACACCGTCTTCGGTCAGGCAAGTCAGGGACTGGAGTGCACAATT
>JBBPIK010000124.1:0-4348 GCA_038040415.1 Actinomycetota bacterium | reverse complement strand
AGAGAACGTCGCATACATGCGAGGACGCGACGGCATCGAAGTTCAGGCTCGAAGCGCGTGGCTGATCACGATTCGAGACGGCGAGCAGACCTCGCTCACGCTCTACCAGACGAAGCAGGACGCCCTCAAAGCCGCCGGGCTGCGGGAGTAGGCGATGTCGCGGGAGAACGTCGAGATCGTGCGGGCGGTCTATGAGCGTTGGAGCGAGGGCGACTTGCGGGCCAGCGTTGACGTGTTCGACCCGAAGGTTCTCCTGGTGGTGCCTTCGGGGTTCGGTCCGGACTCCCCCGAGGGCGGGACGTATGTCGGCACCGAAGCAATCGCGGCGTACACGCGGGAGGTTTTGCTTGAGACGTGGGCGGATCTCACAATGGAGGCGGATGAGATCGAGGCGGCAGGGGAATGCGTACTCGCGAGCGTGCGCGTGCGCGGCGTGGGACGCACCAGCGGCGTTCCGACGGAGATGCACTACTTCCAGCTTTGGTCGTTTCGCGGCCGCAAAGTGATCCGCTTTGAGAGTTTTCGGGAACGTGCCGAAGCCCTCGAAGCCGCCGGGCTGCGGGAGTAGGCGATGTCGGACGAGAACGTCGAGATCGTGAAGGCGGTCCACCCGCCGTCGGGCACTGACCTCACCCGATTGTTCGCGGACGACTCCGACGCACCCGCCCGCTTGGACGCGGCCGCACCGCTTTACCACCCCGAGTTCGAATTCTCGATGGGGACGCTTGGAGAATTCCGCCTGAGCGGAAAAGGCCTGCTCGAGAGCTGGTCGAGATGTGGCGCGAGTGGATGGAGCCTTGGGACGTCTATTGGACCGAGGTCGAAGACTTCATCGACGCGGGCGATGGCCGAGTCGTCGTGCTGCTTCGAGACCACGGTCGCCTCCAGGGCAGCGATGCGGACGTGGCCCTGATGGGCGCCTCTGTGTGGACACTTCGTGACCGGAAGATCGCTCGAATCGACTTCTATGCCAATCGGGATGATGCCCTCGAAGCCGCTGGGCTTTCGGAGTAGGCGCGGCGAGCTTCGCTAGACGCTTCTAGCGGCTGGAGGTCTCCACGAGCAAGGGCGGCAGCGGCAGCCCTCACGGAACCCGCCCGGCGGTCAGGCGGCGGCCGGCACCTCCAGCGCGGGCAAGCCGATTGATAGGAACCTGCCGTACTCATGGAAGCCTGGCGCTAGCCGCCCGCAGGCCAGAGCGAGATACTGCGCGGGCGATGTCGCGGGAGAACGTGGAGTGGGTCGAGCGATTCTGGGAGCTGTTCAACCGTCGGGAGTTCGACGCATGGGTTGGGATGATGGCCCCCGACCTGGAGTGGCACGTCGATCCTCAGGACCCTGACACGACCGTTCATCGTGGGCCGGAAGCGGTGAAGCGGTACGGCCGGAGCTGGGCCGAGATGATGAACGCCACGGTCGAGGTGCGCCAGGTTTTCGAGGCTGGCGATCAGATCGTGGCTTGGACGCGCGTCGAGTCGCGCGGCGCACTGAGCGGTGTCCCGGCGGGGCTGGACCTCGCCTTCATCTTCAAGCTGCGCGACGGTCTCGTAACGCGCGTCCAAGAGACGCAAGACAAGCGAGAGGCCCTCGAAGCCGCCGGGGTGCGGGAGTAGGCACCCGCTCTCCCGTCTAGCGGCCGGGAATCCCGACGGTCGAGGGCGGCAGTGCCAGCCCTAATGGGAACCAAGCCCAACTCATGGAAGCCCGGACACTTCGAGGGCTCTCGCCCTTTGGAAAACGGAAGTGCGACCGAGCCTGCGGCATCGCCCGCGCAGTATCGCGCGGCATGATGCGCTGCTGGTGGCCGGGGCCGCGAAGGTCGAGGCTCAGCTAGGGATGGGTGCGGCAGCTGGGACCTGTGCAGTTCTGCAGCTCGTGCAGGCGGGCCGCGAGCTGGGCCTTGATCGATGCGTAGGCGGGTGCGTTGTGGCGACTCTGGAGCTCGAACGGGTCGTTATTCAGGTCGTAGAGCTCCTGCTCGCCGGTGCCGTGCTCGGCGTACATGTAACGCTCGGTCCGGATCGCCGCGAAGCTCGGCTGCTCGATCAGGAGCTCTCGTCCCTGCTCTAGACCCGGCTGCTGCGCCACCGGGGTCAGCGAGCGGCCGTCCATCACTAGGCCGGGGCTTGCGTTCGCCGCCTCGACGATCGTCGGGGAGAGGTCGGCGTTGATCGACAGGTCGCTGACGTTCACCCCCCGCGGGATGCCCGGGCCCCGCATCGCCAGCGGCACCCGGATCGACTCCTCGTAGATGTGCATCTTGCCGCTGGGGATGCGGTGCTCGCCGTGGAAGAAGCCGTTGTCGGAGGTGAACATGAGCACGGTGTCTGCGAGCTCGCCCTTGGCCCTCAGCGCATCGACAATCTTCTTGACGCCCTCGTCTACCGAGAGGATGGACTCGAGTCGGCAGCGGTACTTGCGCTGGATGTCCGCGATCTGACCGGCGCTCAAACGCGCGCGGTTGCGGATCTCGGCGGGCTTGTCGGAGACGTCGGCCTCGTTGAAGTTCGCCGGCCTCGGCAGCGGCTCGGAGTCGAACGCATGGGCGTGGCGCGGCGCCGGCTTCGCCGTGCCGTTGCAGTTGAAGGGCGGGTTCGGGTTGGGGTTCGGACCGCCGCCGTGGGGCGCCGTGTAGGTGAGCCAGAGGAAGAAGGGCCGCGGCAACGGTGCCCGGCGGTTGACGAAGCCCACGGCCTTACCGGTCAGCACGTCCTGCTTGAAGTCGGCGGGGTTCTGGCCGTAGTGAACCAAGGTGCCGTTCTCGTTCAGCGTGTAGTTGTAGACCTCCTGTGTGTCCGGGGCGGCCGCGCGCCACTCCGACCAGCCCGGCGGGACCCGTGGGTTGTTCGAGTAGCCGTTCAGGTACTTGCCGATCATGCCGGTGTAGTAGCCCGAGTCCTGCAGCCAGACGGCGAGGTTGTTGTTGCCGTGCAAGGCCTGGAAGCGGCCGAAGCCGCCGTTCGGCGGGGCGTTGCCGAGCACACCGTGGTTGTGCATGTACTGGCCGGTGAGGAAGGTTGCGCGCGAGGGGCAGCAGAGCGAGTAGTTGACGAAGCTGTTCTCGAACGTCACTCCCTGGCCCCCGATCAGCGAGTTGACGTTGTCCATCACCCGCATCGATTCGACCGTCTGGTCGTCGGTCTCGATCACCACCACGTTGGGCCTTCCCGGGGCTGCGAGTGCCAGGTCGACGGTTGGCGACGACGTTTGGGCGCCGGTGGCCACCAGCACAGCGGTCACGGCCAGCGTGGCGAGAACCGGCACGAGGAGGTGCCTACGAGACGGAGTCACACGCCTCGGTTCGAAGTCCACACGCTCAGCCTACTCGCATGCAGCCGCGAGACGCGCGAGCGGTGACGGCTAGCTGGCGGCGGCGGGTGCCTGCCGGGCACGAGCTTGGCATCGGGCCTTGCGATGAAGGCCGATCTGCTACGGCTGTTGCAGCTGGATGGTGACTACCTCTCGACGCGAAAGGACATCGCCATGGCTCAGGTGATCGACAAGCGCGTGACGGCAGAGATCGAGGGCGATTTCGTCGTTTTTCTGATCGGCATGCGGATCAACAAGCTCTGGAAGATCTGGAAGTGGCTGCCCGTGTTCCTGGCGATGCCGCGCATGCTCCGCGAGCTCGGGGACACGGCCGAATCGGGGTTCCTCGGCGCCAGCCAGTACATCGGTAGCCCGCGGCGGCCGATGCTTGTCCAGTACTGGCGTTCGTTCGAACACCTGGAAACGTATGCCCGGAACCGGGACGCAACCCATTGGCCAGCCTGGGTCGCATTCAACAAGCGCATCGGGTCGAACGGTGACGTTGGCATCTGGCACGAGACCTTCCTCATCCCCGCCGGTAGCTACGAGTGTGTGTACAACAACATGCCGCCCATCGGCCTTGGCGAAGCGACGACCCTGGTCCCCGCCGCTGGTCGGAAAGCCACGGCCGCGAGCCGAGCAGGGGTTCGCGACGAGTCGTATCCCGACGGGGCCCCGACCGAGAGCATCGAGATCTGAGCCATCCGCACGGCCGGTCGTCGCGAAGCGGAAGCCTGATCCCGATCCCGGCCGCCGTCCTGCCCTGGGGTTCTCCTGCAACACCAAGCCAGCACAGTGCGCTCGCTCGACCGGCTTCCGCTTTCGCGTGAAAGCGAAAGCGTGTGCGCCCAACTCACTGAGGCGGTCCTAGCGGCGGGAAATCCCGATGGTGAGGGGCGGCAGCGCCAGCCCTAAGGTAAGCCGCCCAACTCATGGAGGGCTGCTCGCGGTGCGAATGAGCGCGGGGACACCTCGGGGAGCGGCGCCGGCAGAGACGGGAGCGTTGCCGCGGGGGCCGGGCGTCGCAGTACGATGCGAC
>JBBPIK010000045.1:3017-19386 GCA_038040415.1 Actinomycetota bacterium | reverse complement strand
CGGGCACGATGAGCCCGTTCCAGCACGGCGAGGTGTTCGTCACCGAGGACGGCGCCGAGACCGATCTCGACCTGGGCCACTACGAGCGCTTCACCGACGTCAACGCCACCCGCGCGTCCAACGTGACCACCGGCGCGATCTACGACTCGGTCATCCGCCGCGAGCGCCGCGGCGACTACCACGGCGGCACCGTCCAGGTGATCCCGCACATCACCGACGAGATCAAGAATCGGATCCGGCGCGTGGCCGAGGCCGACGACGTGGACATCGTGATCACCGAGATCGGCGGCACGGTGGGCGACATCGAGTCGCTGCCCTTCCTCGAGGCGCTGCGCCAGTTCCAGGTCGACGAGGGTCGGCCGCAGTGCATGTTCCTGCACCTCACGCTCGTGCCCTTCCTCGGTCACGCCGGCGAGCTGAAGACCAAGCCCACCCAGCACTCCGTGCAGGAGCTTCGCCGCATCGGCATCCAGCCCGACATGGTCATGTGCCGCTGCGAGGAGCCGCTCTCGCGCGAGATCAGGGAGAAGATCGCCCTGTTCGTGAACCTGCCGGTGGAGTCGGTGATCTCCGCGCGGGACGTGGACTCGATCTACAAGGTGCCGCTCTACTTCCGCGCCGAGGGCGTGGACGACAAGGTGCTCGAGCACTTCGGCATCGAGGACACCGGTCCGCCCGACCTGTCGGAGTGGGAGGCCGGCGTCAAGCGCTACGAGGCCGCCGAGGACGTCGTGCGGATCGGGCTGGTGGGCAAGTACACCAAGCTCGAGGACGCCTACCTGTCGGTGATCGAGGCGCTCGGCCACGGCGGCGCGCACCACGGCGGCAAGGTCGAGGTGCGCTGGATCGACTCCGAGCAGCTCACCGGCGAGGAGGAGCTGGCCGAGTTGGCGGAGTGCGACGGGATCCTGATCCCGGGGGGCTTCGGCGTGCGCGGGATCGAGGGCAAGATCCGCGCCGCGCGGTATGCGCGCGAGCGCGGAGTTCCTTATCTCGGCATCTGCCTCGGCATGCAGATAGCCGTCGCGGACTTCGCTCGCCACGTCGCGGGGATGGATGGCGCCAACTCAACCGAGTTCGATCCCGAGACGCCGTTCCCGGTGGTGGATCTCCTGCCAGAGCAGAAGGAGGTGCGCGACATGGGCGGCACCATGCGCCTCGGCGCGGACCCCGTGAAGCTGCACGAGGGCTCCCGCGCCCGCGAGATCTATGGCGAGGCCGTGATCTACGAGCGCCACCGCCACCGCTACGAGGTCAACAACCACCTCCGCAAGCGCTTGGAGCGAGAGGGGCTCGTGTGCTCAGGCACCTCGCCCGACGACCGGCTGGTCGAGGTGATCGAGCTTCCGGAGCATCCCTTCTTCATCGCGTCGCAGTTCCATCCGGAGTTCAAGTCGCGCCCACTGCGCCCGCAGCCGCTGTTCCGCGAGTTCGTGGGGGCCGCCCTCGAGCAGGCGCGGGGGCGCGCGCCCGAGGTCGAGCCCTCTGTCGGCGCGGCGGACCGCGTGGACGCCGAAGCCCGGGCCTGAGCGTGGCCACCGCGGCGCCGCGGGCCTCGGTCGAGGAGCGCGAGCGGCTGGCGTTCGACTTCGTGCGCCTGTGCGAGATCGAGAGCCCGTCGCTGCACGAGCGGGCCGTCGCCGAAGTGGTGGCATCGGAGCTGCGCGCCGCCGGCCTCGAGGTCGAGGAGGACGACACCGCGGGGGCGGTGGGCTCGCAGTGCGGCAACCTCATCGCCAGGATTCCCGCCCCGGACGGCGCCCGCACGGTGCTCCTGTGCGCGCACCTGGACACGGTGCCGCTGGCCGCGCCGGTGAACGTGCAGCGCGACGGCGGCGTGTTCCGCAACCGCAACGAGGCGATTCTCGGCGCCGACAACAAGGCCGCGGTGGCCGTCCTGCTGGGGGTGGCGCGGCGGCTGGCCGGGCAGGGCTCGCCCGTGGGCGTCGAGCTGCTGTTCACCACGGCCGAGGAGCTGGCCCTGCGGGGCGCGAAGGAGGTCGATCGCTCGACGCTGAGCAGCGAGTTCGGCTTCGTGTTCGACCACGCCAGCCCGATCGGCGAGATCATCGTGGCGGCGCCCACCTACTACCGGATCGAAGCCCGCTTCCGGGGGATCGCGGCCCACGCCGGGATCCGGCCGGAGAGTGGCCGCAACGCGATCGTGGCTGCCGCGAAAGCGCTCTCGCGCATGCGGATCGGCCGGCTGGACGAGGGCACCACGGCCAACGCCGGGCTGATCGAGGGTGGCACCGCCTCCAACGTGGTGGCCGAGCACGCCCGCCTGGAGCTGGAGGCGCGCAGCCTGGACGACGCCGAAGCCGGACGGGTGGTGAGCGAGATGGTGGACGCCTGCACCGAGGCTGCCAGCGACACCGGCTGTGACGTGGAGAGCACCGTGGAGCAGCTGTTCCGTTCCTACCGCCTGCCGCGCACCGCGCCGCCGGTGCGCGCCGCCGCGGCCGCCCTCGAGTCCCTCGGGATCGAGCCCGCCTACGTGCCCACCGGCGGGGGAAGCGACGCCAACGCCCTGATCGCGGCCGGCCTGCTCACCCTGAACCTGGCCAACGGCACCGAGCGCAACCACCAGCCCGACGAGAGCGTCACGGTGGAGGCGCTGGAGACCATGCTCGACGTGGCGCTGGCGCTGGTGGACCGATGCGCTGAGGTGGAGGCCTGATGGGTTTCGAGCGGATCGCCAGCGAGGAGATCTGGCAGGGCCACATCGGCGGCGTGCGGGTGGACACCTTCCGCTACGACGACGGTTCCGAGGCCACCCGCGAGATCGTGAGCCACCCGGGCGCGGTCACCGTGCTGCCCTTCGACGGCGAGCACATCTGGCTGGTGCGCCAGCCACGCGAACCGGTGGGGGAGCAGGCGCTGCTCGAGCTGCCCGCGGGAAAGATCGACGTGCCCGGCGAGGACCTCGAGGCCACCGCCCGGCGTGAGCTGGCGGAGGAGATCGGCAAGGGGGCCAACGACTGGCGCCACCTCGTGAGCTTCTACAACTCTCCCGGCCTGCTGGCCGAGGAGAACCACCTCTTTCTCGCACAGGACCTCTACGAGGAGACCCGCGAGTCCGAGGAGGAGGAGGAGCGGATCGAGATCGTGCCGCTGAAGCTGGACCGCCTCGACGAGACGATCGGCCGGCTGCGCGACGCCAAGACGCTGATCGGGATGTTGTGGTTTCGGTCGTACCTGCGCGACGCCTGATCTGAAGGCTCCCTTGCAGGGCCAAGGGACGGCGCGCGGCCGCGCGAAGCAGGGGATGTGGCCACGATCGCGCAACCCGTCAGCCAGCGTCCGCTCGAGCACCTCGTGCTGGACTTCCTCGCCTACCTGGAGTTCGAGCGCGGCCTGTCGCGCAACACACTCGAGGCCTACCGGTCCGACCTGCTGCAGTTCGGGCGCTTCTTGGAAGAGCGAGGGCTGAACGCGCTGAGCGCAAAGCCCGCGGAGATATCGGACTTCCTCGCCGCCCTGGGCGGCACGGACGGCGGGCCGGCGTCTCCAGCCACGATCCACCGCAAGATGGCCTGCCTGCGCTCATTCTACCGCCACCTGCGCCGCGACGGGATGCTGGAGATCGACCCCACGGCAAGCCTCACGCCGCCGCGGCGTGGGCGCAAGCTGCCCCAGGTGCTCACCAGGGGGGAGGTGGGACGCCTGCTCGAAGCGCCCCGCGGCACAGAGCCGTGTGACCTGCGCGACCGGGCGCTGCTGGAGCTGATGTACGCCTGCGGGCTGCGTGCCTCGGAGGCCATCGGGCTGGAGCTGTCCGACCTCGATCTCGACGAGCTCGTGCTGCGGGCGCGGGGCAAGGGCTCCAAGGAGCGCGTGGTGCCCTTCGGGCGCGCGGCCGCCGACGCCGTGCAGCGCTACCTGGAGCGCGGCCGCCCCGCGCTGGTGCAGACCCGGCCCGAGAGCCACCTGTTCGTGAACTTCCGCGGCGGGGCGCTCACCCGCCAGGGGCTCTACAAGATCGTGCGCCGCCACGCCACCACCGCCGGGCTGCAGGACCGCATGAGCCCGCACACGCTGCGCCACACCTTCGCCACCCACCTGCTGGCGGGCGGCTGCGACCTGCGCTCGGTGCAGGAGATGCTCGGCCACGCGGACGTGGCCACCACCCAGCTGTACACGCACCTGTCCAGCGAACGGCTGAAGGACGTCTACTTCCGCGCGCACCCGCGGGCCAGGTCGGGCTGACGCCCCGGGCCGGCCTGCTAGAACCGCGGGCGTGCGCCCCGCCGCCCTCATTCCCTTGCTGGTGGTCGCCGCGACGGCGTTCGCGGGCTGTGGCAACCAGGTCGAGCCAGTCGGCTCGCTGGCGCCCACGCCGTCCAAGGAGATGCGGTCGCTGGCGTATCCGCGCGCCGGGCTCACGCTGAGCCTACCGGCCAACCTCGGGGTGGCGAGAGTGGATCCGCCCGGAGTGTTCCGCGCCGGCGTGGGGGAAGGGTTCGTGTCGGCCTTCGCCTACCGGCGCGAGGAGCAGCTGCCGCGCAACGACCGCCAGCTGGAGGCCGCGCGCCGTCGGCTGGTGGACGCTGCCGAGAAGCGCAGCGACAGCTACGACTCGATCAGCTCGCGCACCAGCGCGGTAGGCGGTTCGAAAGCCGTGGAGCTCGTGGGCGACCAGACGATCTCCCGGGCGCGCCTGCGCACACGCAGCCTGCACGTCTACGAGGGCCGCGCCGAGTACGTGATCGAGCTGGCCGTGCCCGTCGAGGACTTCGACCGCCTCGACCGAGCCGTCTTCTCGGCGATCGAGGCGTCCCTCGAAGTGACCGGCGAGGTGCGCCGGCGGGCGGGCGGCTGATGCCCGAGCTGCCCGAGGTCGAGACGATCCGCCGGCAGCTCGCCCCCCACCTGGAGGGGAAGCGGCTGGAGGCGCTGGAGGTGCTCGACTCGCGCTGGTCGGACCCCGCGTCCCCGGCGGAGGTGGCCGACGCCGTGCGCGGGCGGCTGATCGAGCGGGTGGCCCGGCGCGGCAAGTACCTGATGCTCCTGCTGGAGGACGAGGTGGCGCTGCTGATGCACCTGCGCATGACCGGCAACCTGCTGCTGGTCTCCGAGGCCGAGGACGAGCCCGGGCGCCCTCACCTACGCGTACGGATGCGCCTCAGCGAGGGCCAGCGCCTGCTCTTCGTCGACCAGCGCCGCTTCGGCACGGGAGTGGTACTGCTCGGCGACGACGCGCTGGACGCCTACTTCGGCGCCCGCCTGGGCGTGGAGCCGCTCAGCCCGGAGTTCACGGCCGAAGGGCTGCGGGAGCTGGCGGCCGGCCGGCGCGCGCCCACGAAGGCCTTCCTGCTCACCCAGGAGCGCATCGCGGGTGTGGGCAACATCTACGCCGACGAGGCGCTGTGGCGGTCGCGGATCCACCCGCTGCGCCCGGTGGGCACGCTCAAGCGCCCACAGCTCGCGGCGTTGCGGGACGCCGTGGTCGAGTCGCTGGAGGCGGGCATCGACGCCCGCGGCGCCACGATCGACGACTTCCGCCACGCCGACGGGGCCCGCGGCAGCTTCCAGGACCGCTTTATGGTGCACCGGCGCGAGGGGGAGCCGTGTCCGCGCTGCGGCACGCAGATCCGCAAGATGCGCGCGGCAGGCCGCGGGACCTACGTGTGCCCGAAGTGCCAGCCGCGGCCGCGCGTGCGGAAGTAGCTCCAGCCGTCAGGCCGATGCGGGGACGATCGCACGGCAGCGCTCCCGGACCGCCTGTGCGATCTGATCGCACACGTCCGGCAGCTCACGCCTCATCTGACGAAAGTGCTGGCCGGTCATCACCACGAGCGGGATCGAGAGCACCCTCTGCTCGTCCATCACTTCCCCTCTCTGGTCGAGTGGCCATCGATCGTCTCATGCCACCCCTTCCGGGGCAACAGCGCGATTGCCCTACCAGCCCTGCTGCCAGGCCACCAGGAGCAGGGTCAGGGCAACCAGTCCAGCGATCACCACGACCACGATGTTGGTGACGATGGCTGCCGGGAGCCATCGTGGGCTCGACGCCGCACGGTCGTCGGACGCGTGCCAGTGAAGGGATGCCGACAACGTGTTGGTGATGTACTGGTTGAGGCTCACATCCTCGCGCTCGGCCGCCCGCGCCAGTTCGGCGTGGAGCGACTGCGGCATCCGGAGCATGAGTCGCCCGCTGTGCCCTGTGCGGCTCTTCGGCTCCGGGGCCGGGGAGGGCTCCGTCGTGGCTCTCTCCGGCGCGGCAGTCTGCGCTCCCCGGTCAAATGCCCTTCCTTCGAGCTCACGGCGTAGCTTGCTGAGCGCAGAGGTCGTTCTCCGGGTGAGGGCGCTCGGGGACATCCGGAGCTCCTTGGCTACCTCGCGTCGGCTGCGGTCCTCGACGTAGCGGAGGTAGATGATCGTCCGCTCTGCTTCGTCCAGCGTCCGAAAAGTGTCAGCCAGGAGCAGCGGGGACTCGCTGCTGTCGAGGCCGCTCTCGTCCGTCGCCGTGTGGCCGGAGCGTGCCTCTTGTTGCTTGATCTCTGCGGCGATGGTGGGCACTGCGAACGCGGCAAATTCCTCGCCCAGCCTGGGGTCGAAGCGGTCGATTGCCTGCAGGAGGCCGAGGGAACCGGCCTCGAGGAGTGCGTCGTGGTCGATGCCGTGCCGCTTGTGGCGATGAGCGAGAGCCTCCACGAGAGGCAGGTAGAGGGCGACCAGCCGTTCCCGTGCGCGCGCGTCACCTCCATCGCGATATGCGTTGAGAAGCCGTGCTGTGGGCGAGCCCCGCTCGTTGCGGCTTTGCTGGGTCGTTAGCCTCACCCCGCTGGGGACAGACGGGTAGGTATGCACTCTAGCCCCTTAGCGTGTTTGCGCCAGGTTGGAGGGACGTGTCGGTGATGGAAAGATCCCCTCGTGGTCACCGCTGTGATCTCCGACCTTCATCTCGGCACACGGACAGGTGGCGATCTTCTGAGCCGTCCCGAGATACGGCGGAGACTGATGGGTGAGCTGGAGCACGTTGACCACCTCGTGTTGCTGGGGGACTCGATCGAGCTTCGCGACGGACCGCTGGCGGACGCGCTGGCCTCTGCGGCTCCCTTCTTCGACGACCTCGGGAGGTCGCTCGCCGGCCGTCGGGTCACGATCGTGGCCGGTAACCACGATCACCAGCTCGCCTGGCCCTGGCTCGAACGTCGCGCCGAGCAAGCCGCCGGACCGCTTGGGCTCGAGCACCTGTCGCGGCCCTGTCCGGGCGATCCGCTCGCCCGCTTGGCGCGCAGCATGCCCGCCGTCGAGCTCGTACTCGCCTATCCCGGGCTAAGGGTGCGTCCGGACATATACGCGACCCACGGCCACTACCTCGACTGTCACAACCAGGTCGCCACGTTCGAATGCCTGGCGAGGGCGGTGAGTGAGCGACTCATCGCGAGAGGACACAGGGGCTACCGCACGCCCGACGACTACGAGCTGGTCCTGGCGCCGGTCTACCGAGCGATCTACCGGCTCGCGCAGTCACGCCGTGTGCCAAGGCTTGCGGTGGCGGCCAAGGCACTGGTGAGGGCCTGGGAGAACGCGGCCGGGTACCGCGGACACCAAGGGTTCACCAGCCGGGGCGGAGCACGTCGGCGGCCCGGGGTGGGGGCCATGGCGCAGGTGGTGGACCGCCTGGGGATCGAAGCCAGGTACGTGATCTTCGGACACCTTCATCGACCGGGACCGCTCGGCGGAGACGCCCAAGGCTGGATGACCCGGAGCGAGACCCAGCTCGTGAACACCGGCAGCTGGCTGCACGAGCCCGCGTACCTGGGGGCGACCGCGGCGGAGAGCCCCAACTGGCCGGGAACGTACGTCTTGGTGCGCGAGGAGGGCCCGCCGGAGCTACACCAAGTGCTCTACGGGGTCACACGGGAGCAACTCCGCTCGCAGATGCCGTGATACTGCCACAAATTGGCGCCACGCGGCAGTACGGCGCGCCCCAAGCGCCGCTGCACGACAGTTTGGCTCTGGTCCGCGGTCCTCGGCTGCACTGACGGCTGATACCACGCTGATCGCATCGCGATACCACGACCGAAGTTCCCGCTTTCCAGGCATTTTTGGCTGGCGGGCGCCTGAGATTTGGGGTATCGATGTAAACGAAAGTGAAAGCCATGACACCGTTCTCGCACCCCTCAGATCGACCCTCGGCGCGTCGGACGCGGCTCGCTGTGGCGGGCTTCGTCGCCATCGCCGTCATGCTGTTCCTGCCGGCGACGGGCTTCGCCGTAGAACGCGATGCGCAGACCGAGGGGGGCGAGTCCTCTGCGACCGCCCTCACCTCTGCCGGTCTGCTCGCTCGGGGTGCGGGTTACGAAATCCCGGGTGGATCGAAGCCGGTCCGAGTCCTTCAGGCGCGCCTCCGGGAGCTCGGTCACGAACCAGGCCCGATCGACGGTCTCTTCGGTCCCAAGACCGAGGCAGCAGTCTTTCGCTTTCAGCGGGCACGAAGGCTGGTGGTCGACGGGGTGGCCGGCCGGCAGACCACGGCGAAACTGGTGGATCCACGCGTGGAGCGGCCAGCCCGGATGGCGAAGCCGCCCGTCGAGCGCCAACCTGCATCGTCCGTCGAGCCCCCGGTCACATCTGAGCCGGGTGCCGGACCCGAGCCTTCCGAGGGAGACGCGCCAGTCACTGCCCTGCTGGGAGCGCTGGCGGCGGCGCTCCTGCTCTTGGCTGTCTGGTCCGCGACCGGTGGCCGGGCGCGCCGAACCCGGCTGGTCAAGCGTGCCGAGGACCCGGTGGCAGGCGCGACCCCTCTCAATGCCGGGTTGGCATGCGCAGTCCTCCTCGCGGTGTTCGCCGTGGGATCCGTGACAGGCGCCGTCTTTGCAACCAGAGCCGCGCCGGAGGCGCGTGACCCGGCGGCGGTCGGCCGCGGGGCAACCACGATCGCGCCGCAAAGCGCAGCCGCCATCCAGAAGCCACGATTGGAGCGACCTCGTTCCCTGCGCCGGGAGGTCGCGCCACGTCCCCCGGCGGATCCCAACGCGACCTCGCGGACCGAGACCGGAGAGCAGCTGTGGGTTCCGTGAGTGTCCTCGACTCGAGTCGGGCCGGACCCGCCGCGATGGTCTTCGGGGTCGGGCATGCGCTCAGGCGGCTACGCAGCGCCGTCTCGTTGCAGGCGCTCTTCAGCTACGCCACGTGCGGGCTCTGCGAGAGCGTCGGCTTCGAGCGAGCCGTCCTCTTCAGCCTCCGCAACGGCGCCCTGGTCACGCAGAGCATGTACGCCCGGGGGTCGCCCGAGGAGGTCGAGCACGGTCTGGAGCACCTGCGCCGCGAGCCCCTGCTGCTGGGCCCAGGGCTCTACGAGTCGGAGGCGCTGCGCCGCCGTCAGGCGCTACTGGTGAAGGACTCCGCCGACGATCCGCGCGCGCTAGTGAGCCTGCCGGATTCGCGGTCCTACGTGACAGCGCCGGTGACTTGCGAGGAGCGGGCTGTCGGCCTCCTGCACGCCGACCGCGGGCTGACCGGCGAGGACGTGACCGAACTGGACCGCGCGGCCCTGTGGGCCTTCGGCGAAGGATTGGGACACGCCCTCGAGCGCGCGGTTCTCACGGAGCGTCTGCGAACCCACTCAGAAAACGTCCTGGCCCTCGCACGCTCGACCGAGGCGAGCGTGACCGAGCTGAGCACACCACGCAACGAGCTGCCCGTGGACTCGAGGCGGTTCTCAGCCGGCGCCGCGCGGACGGCGCCGCATCGAGAGCTCCTGGACATGCTCACCCGCCGCGAGCTCGAGGTGCTCGCCATGCTCGCCGAGGGAGAGACGAACGCCAGCCTCGCCAGGCGGCTCGTGGTCTCCGAAGACACGGTCAAGACCCACGTCAAGCACATCCTGCGCAAGCTCGGCGTGCGGAACCGCTCGCACGCGGTTTCGTGCTACTTCCGCACCCGGCAGACGGACGGCGCCGCCGCGGCGCTGGGGGGCGCGAAAGATGCCCCTTCCTGGGAACAAAGATCACCCCTTGGCCCGACGCGACTGAGGACACGCGAGATCTAGGCTCACGAGTAACTCCAAGAGCGCTTCCCAGAGAGGAGACGGGTCAGTGGAATCGAGTACCGCGATCTCGGAAAGTGCACCTCTGCGAACCCCGCAGAGCGACCCCGCATCGACCCCCGCGGGCAGTGTCGGCGGCCGACCGCTGCTCTCAGTCGTCGTGCCGACGAGGAACGAGCGCGAGAACGTCGCCGCTTTGCTGAAGCGCCTGGAGGCGGCGCTTCCCACGGTCGCCATGGAGATCATCTTCGTCGACGCCAGCACGGATGGCACCTGGGCGGCGATCGAGGAGCTGGGCAGGGAGAGCACCCGCGACGTGATCCTGCTCCGCCAGGCCCACGAGCGCCGCCGCACTGGCCTAGGCGGAGCGGTGGTGCAGGGCCTTCGAGCCGCCCGAGCGCCCTGGGCCTGCGTGATAGATGCCGATCTGCAGCATCCGCCCGAGTTGATCGCCGAGCTGGTCGAGCAGGCCGAGGCCAGCGAGCTCGATCTCGTGGTGGCAAGCCGCTACTGCGAGGACGGCCACGCGGAGAACTTCGGATGGGCACGCGCGATGGCCTCCCGCTCGACCACCTCCGTCGCCCGGATGCTGTTTCCGCGCCGGTTGCAGAACGTGACCGATCCGATGAGCGGCTTCTTCCTCGTGCGCCGAGACGCCGTCGACTTGGACGCGCTACGGCCCCGTGGGTTCAAGATCCTGCTCGAGCTCCTCGTCCGCAACCCGGAGCTCCGCGCCGCCGAGGTGTCGTTCACCTTCGGCGAGCGCCACGCCGGTCGAAGCAAGGCCTCCATCAGCGAGGGCCTGCGTTATCTCTCGCTCTTGGCGCGGCTGCGCTTCGCGCGTTTCGGCGCCGTCGGCGCGTCGGGCCTGGTGGTCAACACGGCCCTCCTGGCCGTCCTGACCGACGTAGTCGGGCTCTTCTACGTCGTCTCCGCCGTCATCGCCACGCAGGGATCGACACTGTGGAACTTCGGTCTCACCGAGCGCTGGGTGTTCGGCGATCGCTCGCACAAGCGGAGCGCCGGGACGCGCCTCGCCCTGTTCCTCCTGATGAACAACGCGGCCCTGGCAGTCAGGGGGCCGTTGCTCATCGTGCTCACGTCGGGACTGGGCGTGCACTACGTCGTTTCGAACGTGCTCTCGGTGGCCGTCCTCACGCTCGTGCGGTTCGCGCTCGCCGACACCTGGATCTGGGCCAAGGCGCCTTCGGAGAGGGTCAGCGTTCGCCGGTTCAGCTACGACATCCACGGGATCGTCACCGTGATGTCCGATGCTCGCCTGCCTGAGCTCGAGCGCTTCAGGGTCGGGCAGCTGGTCGAGCAGGCCGACGTCAGAGTCAGGCTGGCCAGGACGGCTTCAACGGATGCACACGCCGTCACCTACCGCGAGGGAGTCGGCGGCCTCGGCTTTGCGGTCACGCTCAGGCTCGGCGACCAGATCGAGGCGACGGGATCGCCATTTCTGAGGTGGTCGCCCCACGTCCTGTACACGAACATCGTCGAGCCGATCCTGCGCTGGAAGTTCGCCGAGCGGGGCTACGCACTTGTCCATGGCGCCTGTCTGGCGGCCGGTGACGAGGCCTTCTTGGTGACCGCCAGGACTGACACCGGAAAGACCACGACCAGTCTCCGGCTCCTGGACCACGATGCCTACTCGTTCCTGTCCGACGATCTCACGCTGGTGAGCCCTGAAGGACGGGTGCTCAGCTACCCCAAGCCGCTCACGATCAGCCGACACACCCTCAGAGCAGTAAGGACGCCATTGCTCTCCCGCCGTGAGCGCATGGGGTTGCTCGTCCAGAGCCGGCTGCACTCACGCTCCGGGCGGCGGTTCGCCCTCCTCCTGGCTCGCACCCATCTGCCCGCCGCCACGATCAACGCTTTCATCCAGATGATCGTCCCGCCGCCGAAGTACCACGTAGAGCGCCTGGTGCCGGACGTCGAGGTCGCACCGGAGGCGCATCTGGCCGGCATGGTGGTGATTCAGCGCGGCGGCGAGGGAGCGTCAGCGCTCGGACGGCGCGAGGCCCTCGACACCCTGATGCGCAACTGCGAGGACGCCTACGGCTTCCCGCCCTACGCCGCGATCGAAGGGCCGCTGCGGACCCGGAACGGCACCGATCTCAAGGAGGTCGAGCGCACGATCGTCGCCAGGGCACTGGGTGACGTTCCCGCCATGGTGATCCGGAGCGAGACCATGGACTGGTGGCGCCGGCTGCCGGAGGTCGTGGACGCCTGGACGTTGCCGGCGCCGTCGAGTGGAGCGGCCACAGGTGCTCCGCGAGCCCTCATTGGTGGGAACGGCGGAGCCAAGCGTGGGCTCGCCGCCGACGCTTAGTCCAGCGCCGGCGCCCCTGCTCCCCCGCGCCTGGGGGAAGGCCATCCCGCGGGCCCTCGAGGTCGCACGCCGTTTCCTCGGGCTCCCGACCTCCGTCCACCTCGTCTTGATCGTCGGCTTCGCGGCTGGGCTTCGGATCTGGCAGCTCGATCGCGTCGGCTTCAACAGCGATGAGGCCGTCTACGCGGGTCAGGCCGGGTCGATCGCGAACGATCCCGAGCTCGAGCCGTTCTTCCCCGTCTTCAGGGCGCACCCCCTGCTCTTCCAGACCGTCTTGTCGGTCGGCTTCCGGCTTGGCCTGCCTGACGGTTTCGAGCGGCTCACCGTTGCGGCTGTGGGTGCGGCGACGGTCTGGCTGGTGTACGAGCTCGGCAGGCTGCTCTACGGACGCAACGCGGGTCTGCTTGCCGCCCTCCTGATGGCGCTGATGCCGTACCACGTCGTAGTGACCCGCCAGGTCCTGCTCGACGGGCCAATGACGCTCTTCGCGACGCTCACGCTGGTCCTGTTGGCCCACTTCGCGAAGAGCGGCAGGCCGGCGTGGCTGTACGCCGCCGGCGCGGCAATGGGCCTCACCTTCCTCTCGAAGGAGACCAGCATCGTCCTGCTCGGCGCGATCTACGCCTTCCTGGCGCTCTCCCCGCAATTGCGCGTGCGCCTTCGGGATCTGGCGGTGTCGATGGGCCTCATGGGCTTGGTGATCGCGCCGTTTCCGCTCACGCTGATGCTCGCCGGACGTACCGGGACGGGTGAGAGCTACCTCACCTGGCAGCTCTTTCGCCGGCCCAACCACGACTGGCTCTTCTACCCGACGACCGTGCCCGAGGCCATCGGCCCGCTGGTGCTGCTCGCGGCCGGCTTGGGTCTCTGGCTGCTGCGGCGTGAATCGTCCTGGCGGGAAACGCTCCTCCTGTGCTGGGTCGCGGTGCCGGTCGTCTTCTTCCAGCTCTGGCCCGTCAAGGGCTTCCAGTACCTGCTTCCTGTGGCTCCCGCGATCGCGGTGCTGGCCGCTCGGGGGATCACGCGCTCGGATCGGAGGACGGCGTTGCTGGCCGGGGGAATAGTGGCCGCAAGCCTGCTCGTTCCCACGTGGGACAAGGTCGAGGGCGTAGCCGGCGGCGCCTTCCTCGCCGGCTCCGGAGGACTCCCGGCCGGACGCGAGGCGGGGGAGTGGATCGACGCGCACGTTCCTGATGGGGCGACCTTCATGACGATCGGCCCGTCCATGGCCAACCTCATCCAGTACTACGGCCATCGCAAGGCCTACGGGCTGTCCGTCAGTCCGAATCCGCTGAATCGCAACCCCTCCTACGAACCGCTGGTCAACCCCGACCGCGCGATTCGCGACAACGAGCTCCAGTACGTCGTCTGGGACAGGTTCTCCGCCGACCGGTCACCGCATTTCGCAAACAAGCTGCAGCAGTACGCGAGCCGCTACGACGGCCGCGTCGTCCACACCGAAGTGCTTCAGGCCAAGACCGACTCGGGACGGCGGGCGCAGAGGCCGGCGATCGTGGTCTTCGAGGTGCGGCGGTGAGGCTGAGGACGACGTTCGCCCTGTGCGTCGCGACCGTCGCGATCGCCGCTCCGCCGGCAGCCGGCGGCGAGGCGCAGACGCCGATCCGGCATTTCGTCGTGTTGATGCAGGAGAACCACTCGTTCGACAACTACTTCGGAACGTACGCGGGCGCGAACGGCATCTCGGAGAGGACCTGCATGCCGATCGACGGGCGCGCAAGGACCGGTGGCCGCTGCGTCAGGCCGTTCCGCCTACGCGGCCGGGCCGTGCCCGAGCTCGGCCACGACCGCCGCATGCACGGCCTCCAGTACGCCGGGGGACGCATGGACGGCTTCGTGCGCGCCGCCTCGATTGACCGCCAGAGGGTGGAGCGCTCGGTCATGGGCTACTACGACGGCCGCGACCTGCCCTTCTACTGGAATGTGGCCCGGGACTACGTGCTGTTCGATCGGTTCTTCGCCTCGGCGCCGGGCGGCAGCGTCCCCAATCACCTGTTCTGGGTCACCGGCAGGCCGGGGGCGCCGGGGCGTCCGGGTCGCATCCCGCAGGAGGGCTTCGGCGAGCTGCCCACCATCTTCGACCGGCTCCAAGCAGCCGGGATCTCATGGAAGTTCTACGTCGAGGACTACCACCCTGGCCAGAGCCTGCGGGCCACGGGCACAGCCGACCTCAGCGCTCAGGCGGTCCGGGTGCCGCTGCTCAACTTTGCCCGCTACGTCGACGACCCCGAGCTCTTCAGCCACATCGCCGATCTCGACGAGTACTACGAGGACCTCAGGAGCGGCAGGCTGCCTCAGGTCGCATACATCGCCCCGTCGGGGTCGAGCGAGCATCCACCGGGTCGCGTCGAAGGCGGCGAGGCCCTCGTACGGAGGTTGCTCACAGCGCTCGCCATGAGCGACGCCTGGACGAGCTCGGCCTTCTTGTGGACCTACGACGACTGGGGCGGATGGTTCGATCACGTCCGGCCTCCGACGGTCGACGGGGCCGGCCTCGGGTTCCGCGTGCCCGCCCTGCTCGTGAGCCCCTACGCCCGCAACGGCCATGTCGACAGCACCAGGCTGGAGACGACCTCGATCCTGCGCTTCATCGAGGACAACTGGCGGTTGAAGCCGCTTTCCCGGCGCGACGCCCGAGCGCATAGCTTCGTTCGAGCGTTCGACTTCTCGCGGCCTGCGCGCGCGCCGAGGATCCTCGCCGCCGAACGGACAGCGGCGCGTCGGCGGGAGCCCCGACGCTCGGTGATCTACATCGGCTACGGCGTCGCGGTCCTCGTAGGCGGTGTGCTCTTCGGCTGGGTCCTGCTGCGCGCCGGATCGCGTTCGCGCGCCAACCTCTCTTGCCAGCTCGTGGCCGTCGCGGTCGTGCTGGGCGCCGTGGGCGCGGACCCGGCCGCCGCGCAGCCGATCCAGACCGTTCCCAAGGTGCCGGGCATGCGCTTCTCGCTGGAGGGCCGCGTATTCGAGGCCGGGCGCGACGGGCGAGCCTACCCGCCGCCGGGCCTCGGCGGCTCGCGCGCTGCTCTGAGGGCGCTCGACACCGAGATCGCGCCTGGGATTCGGGCGAGATTCGACCGCTGGTACCGCGGCCGAAGGATCGCCGCGATCAACCTCTACCACCGGGTCACGCCCACCTTCGTGGACCTCAGCGGGCGCCGAGTCGACCCGCGCGTGGTCACGTCGGTGGTCGTGCGCGGCAGCCAGGGCCGTCGCCACGTGCTCGCGGGCGACCGACCGCACTGGCTGCAGGGCAACCGCGTAGTCCCCGAGAGCCAGGGCAGCAGGTCCACCGCTGTCTATTACTCGGCGGAGAAGGCCTTGGTCGCCGGCTCGTCGGTCGTGCACCGCGCTCAACAGCGCTTCTTCCCCGGCAAGACGCGGAGGATGGAGCTGCGGCTGCTCCTGTTCGCCGCTCGTGTGACCGTCCGCGACGCTCTGTTCGGCTTCCCGATCGGCTCCGCCATTCGGCTCGAGTACCCCACCCGGCGAGAGCAGCACTACGCCCTCGGGCGGGGCGCCGAGCTGACGCTGAGATCGCTTCCTCGGGGCGACTACCGCATCAGCGTCGACGCGCTCGGCATCTCCGGCTCGCGCCCCGTTGCCTTGTCACGCGACCAGGAAGTGGACCTCAAGGTAATCAGCTGGCTGGACGTCGCTGTGGTGCTGCTCTCATTGGCCTCGATCGCACTGGCCCTGCTCTTCATGCGTCGCCCGGGGCCGGTCCTCTCACGCCGCCGCAAGCGTGGCGTACGCGTCACCGCAACGTTGGCGCTCGCGCTTGCGGTGATCGTCGCGGCGCCCGGCCTGCGGGCGCGGGCGGCGAGCTCCCCCGATCCGCTGTTTGCCTACTACTACATCTGGTTCAACGCCGATTCGTGGAACCGAGCCAAGACCGACTACCCACTGCTCGGCCGCTACTCGAGCGACGAACGGGACGTCATGCGCAAGCACGTCCAGCGGGCCAAGCAGGCCGGCATCGAGGGCTTCATCGTGAGTTGGAAGAGCACCCCCGT
>JBBPIK010000045.1:0-2917 GCA_038040415.1 Actinomycetota bacterium | reverse complement strand
GGGCCAAGCAGGCCGGCATCGAGGGCTTCATCGTGAGTTGGAAGAGCACCCCCGTGCTGAACCGCCGTCTGGCGCGCCTTGCCGAGGTGGCCGAAGCGGCGCGGTTCAAGCTGCTCGTGATCTACCAGGGCCTCGACTTCGAGCGCGAGCCGCTAGCGGCGACCCGAGTGGCTCGGGACCTCGATGTCTTCTGGAGCCGCTTTGCGGAACGCGAGGCCTTTGACGTTTTTTCCAAGCCGCTCGTCATCTGGTCCGGCACGCCAGAGTTCACGCGCGCGCAGCTGGGGAGCGTGACCCGGCCGTGGCGCGGGAGGCTTCTGATTCTCGCCTCCGAGCGGAATGTGGACGGCTATCGCCGTGTGGCGGATCTGGTGGACGGGAACGCCTACTACTGGGGCTCGGTCAACCCCGCCACCTATCTGCGCTATCCGGAGAAGCTCGCGGAGATGGGCAACGCCATCCATCAGCAAGGCGGCTTATGGATCGCCCCGGCGGCGCCTGGCTTCGACGCCCGTCTGGTCGGCGGCACGAGCGTTGTTCCACGACGGGACGGCGCCACCCTGCGCACCCAGCTCGACGCGGCAACGGCGTCGGCACCGGACGCGCTCGGCCTCATCAGCTGGAACGAGTTCAGCGAGAACACCCACATCGAGCCGAGTCGCGCGTACGGTTCGCGCTATCTCGAGGCGGTCGAAGACGTCCGTGGCGCTGAGCTCCCCGAACTCCCTGACTTCGACTCGAGCGAGCCCGCCGCCACGGGAGTCAGCTACGGCTTGCCTCTACTCGGCGGCTTTGCCCTTCTGCTCGGGAGCAGCTTCCTGATGGTGCTCCGGCGTGCCCGACGCCGTGGTACCGCCTGAACGCCCATCTCCCTCTTCGGGGGTACGGAACTCACTCGTGGGCGCGTTGTGGGCCTTGAACCCCGTGTCTAGGCTCGGCACTGCTCCCGTCAAAGGAGACAAGGCGTGAGTTGGAAAGCGCTTCTGTTGATCGTCTTGGCGTTGACCGTGTCGTTGATCACGCTGCGGCCGGCCCGGGCATCGGCCGACCCTGTCATCGCCGCTGCCGGTGACATCGCCTGCGACCCGGACGATCCGGGCTACAACGGGGGAGACGGCACGAGTGACCGCTGCCGGCAGCGTGCAACGTCGGACCTGCTCGTCGGAGCCGGGCTCGCCGCCGTGCTTCCGTTGGGAGACATCCAGTACGACGCCGCCTCGGCGGCCAACATCAATGCCGTCTACGACCCCACCTGGGGGAGGATCAAGGCGATCAGCCGCCCCATCCTGGGAAACCACGAAGGCAGCGGCACCGCCTACTTCAACTACTTCAACGGCGCCGGCGCGTCGGACGGGCCAGCCGGCCCGCCCGGCAAGGGCTATTACAGCTTCGACATCGGCGGCTGGCATCTGGTGGCGCTCAACTCCAACTGTTCGAGGGTCGCTTGTTCAGCCGGATCGGAGCAGGAGCGCTGGCTGCGCGCCGATCTCGCCGCGCACCCCGCCGCCTGCACACTGGCCTACTGGCACCACCCGCGCTTCAGCTCCGGCCACGACGGAAGCAACACGTCGATGCAGGCTCTCTGGGAGGCGCTCGACGAAGCCGACGTGGAGATCCTGTTGTCGGGTCACAGCCACGACTACGAGCGCTTCGCGCCCCTCGACCGTACCGGCGCTGTCGACCGGGGAGATGGCATCCGCCAGTTCGTCGTCGGCACAGGCGGAGCGTTCTTCACCGGTGGCCTGTCTACCCGCATCCCCGGCAGCGAGGTCGCCCAGAACGACACCTTCGGTGTGCTGATGCTCACCTTGCACCGGTCGAGCTACGACTGGCGATTCGCCCCGGTAGCAGGTAGCAGCTTCTCCGATTCGGGCACCGATCCTTGTCATCCACCGATGTCGCAGCCGACCGCGAGTCCCGATCGTGAACCCCCGGTGATCTCCAACCTCAGGATGACCCGCAAGCGTTTTGCCCGGCGTACGACGTTCCGTTTCTCGCTCTCCGAGCGGGCCCGCGTGAGGGTCACCATCAGGCGCAGAGTCCGCGGCGGCTACCGAGTAGTCGGCCGTTTCCGCATAGCCGGTGTGGGCGGCCGCAACGCCAGGAGGTTCCGGGGCAGGATCGGCAACAAGCGGCTGCGCGCGGGCCGCTTCAGGGCCGGGTTCGTGGCCTTCGACCGCGCCGGCAACCGTTCAGCGCCACGACGTGTCGGCTTCAAGATTGTGCGCCCAGTGTCGGGCGGTCGGGGGGAATAGTCGACCGTGACTTCGGTCGGCGTTGACATCACTGAGCCATGGTCTACTTTCGCCTGTGCGATAGTGCAAGGACGGTGACATTCTTGGGGCGAAAAGCTCCATCTAGCAGGACTGATGGGACTGAGCCGCCGCGTGCGGCCCGCCGGCAGGCGGGTGTTGCGCTGGGTTGTTTGAGCGTCGCGTTGCTCGCGTCGGCGGCAACGTCTCCGGGGGCGGCGGCGCAGCCGCAACCCGACCCGGCGCCGGCAGCGCCCGGGATCGCCCCCGACCCGGCCCCCGGGACTTCCCCCGCGGGGCCCGCGCCCACCCAGCAGGGGCCATCTGCACCCCCCGGCCAGCCCGAGCCGTCGGCGCCTGCACCGGCTGAGCCGCAGTCCACGCCCCACCCATCGTCCGCCACGACGCCGAAGCCCGACGCGGCAGCCGCCGCGCGGAGGGAGAGAGCGCGCACACCTAGGCGGGCTGCCGGACAACGCACCGAGAGGAAGCCGAAGACGACGCCGGCCGCTGCGGAGCCAAGATCCCTCGTCCGCGTCGGAACCCTCCTCCCAGGCAGCGAGCCGGCGGACGATTCCCACCATCTCCTGCTTTTTGCGGCCGGTGCGCTGCTTGCCCTGTTGATGGCGAGCGGCTCACTCATTTCGATGGCGTCACGGGCGACC
>JBBPIK010000123.1:0-4351 GCA_038040415.1 Actinomycetota bacterium | reverse complement strand
ACGGTCGAGGTCCCCGACCGCCGCGATCGTCTAGCCCTTGACGGCGCCGGCGGTGAGGCCGGCCACGATCCGCTTCTGGAAGATCAGGACCACGATCACCAGAGGAACGGTGATCACCACGGTGGCCGCGGTGATCGTCCCGAGCGGCACCTCGAACTGCTGGCTGCCGGTGAAGAACGCGAGTGCCGCCGGCACGGGCCGGGCGTCGGGTGAGCTGGTGAGCGTGATCGCGAGCAGGAACTGGTTCCAGGCCTCGATGAAGGCGAGCAGGCCGGCGGTCACGAAGCCCGGCGCCGCGAGCGGGAGCACCACCTTGTAGAAGGCCTGGAAGTGCGTGGCTCCGTCCACCAGCGCGGCCTCCTCCAGCTCACGGGGGATCTCCTTGAAGAACGACGCGAGGATGTAGATCGTGAGCGGCAGCGAGAAGGTGAGGTAGGGCGGGATCAGCCCGAGCAGGGTGTCGTAGAGCCCCGTGTCCGTCCAGAGCTTGAAGATCGGCGCGGCGATCGCGATGGGCGGGAAGGTGGTGATCGAGAGGACGATCGCGAGGATCACGAACTTGAAGCGGAAGCGCAGGCGGGCGAGCGCGTAAGCGGCGAAGGAGCCGAACAGCAGGGCGAAGAAGGTCGTGATGCTCGCGACGATGACGCTGTTGCGCAGCGCCGTCGTGAAGTTCGCGTCGCTGAAGATCGAGTCGTAGTTCTTCAGCGAGGGGTTGGGCGGGAGGAGATTCGCGCTCGAGAGGTCGGGGCCCGTCTTGAGCGACGTGTTGATCAGCCAGTAGAACGGGAAGAGGCAGAAGATCATGATCGCGATGACCGCCAGCCAGAGCAGGGCCCGCCTGCGCGGGGTGGCCTCGGCGGTCATCGCTCGTCCGCCAGTCCGCGGATGTTGCCGCCCACGAAGCGGATGTACATAAAGGACACGATCATCACGATCAGGAACGTGAGCACCGACAGCGCCGAGCCGAGGCCCACCAGCCGGTTGGCCGTCAGCTCCTGGTAGGCGTACAGGGACAGCGTGTTCGTGCCGTTGGCGCCCTGGGTGAGGGCGAACGGCAGGTCGAACACGCGCAGCGCGTCGAGCGTGCGGAACAGCAGCGCCACGAGTATCGCCGGCTTGAGCAGCGGCAGCGTGATCGACATGAAGCGCTGCCACGCGCTCGCCCCGTCGACCTTCGCGGCGTCGTACACGTCGTCGGGGATCACCTGCAGGCCCGCGAGGAGCAGCAGGGCCATGAACGGCGCCGTCTTCCAGACGTCGGCGAAGATCATCACGGCCATCGCGTAGCCCTCCGTGCCGAGCCAGACGATGTCGCCCCCCGGCAACCCGAGTGCCGACAGCATCGAGTTCGCGAACCCGAGGTCGGGCTCGAAGATCGAGCGCCAGAGCAGGCCGCTACCGAAAGTGAGCACGGCCCAGGGCACGAGCACCGTGGCCCTGAGCACCGCCCGGCCCTTGAACGCCTGGTGCATCGCCAGGGCGAACGCGATCCCGAGCACCAGCTCGATGGTCACCGAGATGCCGGTGAAGAGGAACGTGTTCCGGAGTGCCTCCCAGAACTCGCTTGAGCTCAGGGCGGTGTCGTAGTTCTTCAGCCCTGACCAGCGCGAGAGCCCGGGGACCCTGACGCTGTACTCGTGCAGCGACAGCCAGATCGCATACCCGATCGGGTACGCGGCCACCAGCGCGATGACGATCAGCGACGGGGACACCATCGCGGCCGCGAGGCGGCGCTCCGAGAGTCCGGAGCCCCGCCTGCGCGGCCTGGCGACGGTTGCGGCTTCCATCTAGAACGTCTGGAGCGCCTTGTCTATGTCCCCCTTCATCTTCTTGGTCGCGGCATCGGGCGCCATCTCGCCCTGCAGGGCCGCGTGGACGTTGTTGAAGATCGCCTCACTCACCTGCGGGTAGACGGGCGTGACCGGTCGCGGCTGCGCCTGCTCCACGGCCGTGCGCAGCTTCACCGCGAACGGGAACGCCTTCTGCACTGCCGGGTCGTCGTAGGTCTTCGTCAGAGTCGACGGCAGCGAAGCCTCCGTCATGATCGTCCTCTGCCAGTCGGGCGAGGTCAGGAATTCGGCGAACGCGGCGGCGCCCTCCGGGTTCTTCGAGTAGGCCGAGATGGCGACGTCGTAGCCGCCGAGCACGCCCGCGCCCTCACCGCCGCCGAACTTCGGGAATGTGGTGATGTCGAAGTCGTCGGCGATCTTCGAGTCCTTGCCCAGGGAGTAGACGTACGGCCAGTTGCGCATGAACGTTGCCTTCCCGCTCAGGAACGCCCTCTGGGACTCCTCCTCCTTGTAGGTGGTCACGGCCTTCGGGGCGGCGCCCTGCTCGATGCCGTCGGCCATGAACTTGAGGACCTCGACCGCCTCCGGGGAGTCGATCTCCACGGTCTTGCCGTCATCGGAGAGGACCTTGCCGCCCGCGCTGTAGAGCAGCTCGAGGAAGTTCACCGTCAGCCCCTCGTAGCGGGCGCCCTGGTACACGATGCCGTCGCCCTTCTCGGCCTCCGAGTACACGGCCTCCCAGTTGTCCGGCGGCGCCTGCACCTGGTCGGTGCGGTAGTAGACGAAGCCGGCGTTGGTGTTGTACGGCAGGGCCCAGTACTTGTCCTCGTACTTGGCGGTCTCGAGCGTCGAGGGGATCCAGTCGTCCTTGCGCTGCGCGACGACGTCGCTCACGTCCTGGAGCCAACTCTGAGCCGCGAACTCGGCCGTCCAGATCACGTCCATGCCGAGCACGTCGCACTCGCTGCTCTTGGCCCGCAGGCGCTGGACGAGCTGGGTGCGCTGCTCGCCGGCGTCGGCCGGCAGCTCAATCAGCTTGGCCTTGACCTGACCTTTGCTGCTGAACTCCTTGACGGCCTTGCTGAACGTGCCGGTGGTGTCCTTGCCGATGCACCAGGTCACGTTGCCCTTGGCCTGCTCGGCGGCACCCGGCTCGACCTTCTTGACGCCCTCGGTTTCCTCGTCGTCGCCGCCGCAGCCGGCGACCGCGAGCGCAGCGCAAGCAAGAGCCGCACTCATCACACCTGTAATCCTCATTTGACGGACCCCCCCTCGAAGTCTGTGGCGCCTAGACACTACATCGAGCTGGGTCCGGCTGCGCGGGTGGCGAGTCAGTGGCGGCGGATCGCTTGCCCTGCGCCGCGCCGGGTGGCAGGGTTGGATGACAATCTCAACCAGGAGGTCATGATGCCGAGATTCCTATTCGAGGCTTCGTACACGCTGGACGGCGTCAAGGGCGTCCAGAGCGCGGGCGGGACCAGCAGACGCGACGCGGTTGCCCAGGTCGCTGAGAGCGTGGGGGGAACGCTCGAAGGCTTCTACTTCGCGTTCGGCGACCGGGACGCCTACGTGATCTGCGACCTCCCCGACAACGAGAGCGCCGCCGCCGTCGCGCTGACCGTCAACGCGGCGGGCGGGGCGACGGTGAAGACCGTGGTGCTGCTGAGCCCGGACGAGGTCGACGCGGCCGCGAAGCGCTCGGTCGACTACCGACCTCCCGGAGCCTGACCGCTTACGCCCAGCTGATGGTCCGCATAGGCGCGCCCGTGGAGACCTTGAAGGCTCCTGCTTTTCGCGCGTCTTGACCGCACCCCTCGCGCGATGGATAGTCGCCGGGTGTCGAACGAGCAGGCTTCCGCCGAGCGGCGGCTGTCGCGGTTCGCTGTCACTCAGCTCGGCGTGCGCGTGCGGCGCCCGCCGCGTGGCTGGCCAGGCCAAAGGCGACGTCGGTTTCATCCAGTCGCCCTGTCGCACCCGACCTTGGATTTCGCAACCCCGCCGAAACTGCGCTCCGGAACAGTTTGGGCCCCGATTGGGCCCCTGAACCTTCGCTTGTCTTACCCCTGGAAATGAAAAAGCCCTGCCTGAGCGGGGCTTCTTCGAGTAGCGGGGGCGGGATTCGAACCCGCGACCTTCGGGTTATGAGTTCTGCCGACCGGAAGCTGGTCACCTAGCCCTGGCTCTGTGAAGCCCTTTTCGGCGCTCCCCGTAGTCTTGAGTTGTGCTCGATTTGGAGCCGCTGCGGATCCTCCGCGACTGAACTCCGAGAACGGGTCGGCCTCGTGCGCAAGCACCTACGACGTGTTGACCCAAGCGCCGGCGCGCGGGGTCGCCCCCTCACAGCACTTCGCCGGCGGCCACGCGACTCGCCAACCCGCGCGCGCGAGCCAGCTGCGGCTCGTCCGCCGGGGCTTCGGCGAAGTTGGCCTCTACGAGCGCGGCCGCGGCGAGGCAGGCGCCCCGGGCCAGGGTGCCGGCGGCGACGGCGTCGCCGCGCCGCGTGGCGGGGGCGCGCTCCCGGGCTCGCACGGCGAGCCCGGCGATCTCCGCGGCAGTCT
>JBBPIK010000122.1:0-4421 GCA_038040415.1 Actinomycetota bacterium | reverse complement strand
TCTCCACGTTCTCCTGCGACATCGCCTACTCCCGCAGCCCGGCGGCTTCGAGGGCCTGCTCGCGATCGACAAAGATCCGGATGCGCTCGATCTTGCCGTCGACGAGGTCATAGACGTTCCCAGTGGGCGCATCCTGTGGGATGCCACTGGCACGCCCAGTGCCCGTCACGAGCATGAAGGCTAAGACCCGGTCCGGGCCGATTGCCTCCAGACGCTCAATGGTGATCTTGAAGTCGGGGGTCGTGTCGCCCAGGTCGGCGAAGAAGCGGCGGATGCCATCGGGGCCCTCGTACACGCCGGCGACCTCGGCCACGGGGGTAGACAACTGGACGTCCTTGGTGCAGCAGGCGAGGTACCCGTCGATGTCCCGCTGATTGACGGCCGCAACGGCTCGTCTGACGATCTCCACGCTCTCCTGCGACATCACTTACTCCGAACGCCGTGTTCGTCCGCGCACCAATTGCCCCACTTTGAGCGGAGCGAGAACCGCCCGCCATGCGGCTGCAGTCCACCCGGGTCCCTGTCCAAACAACGTCAGCGTGACTGCGTCCACGGTCCCGTCATTAGCTCGGGTGAGCGCCAGCGACCCCGAGATCGGGACTACGGTGCCGCTCTTGTGCACCGCTGGAACCTTGAGCGTCTTACCGGGACGTTTCAGTTGCCCGCTGTTCACTGCCTTGTCGAAGCCCCGCCAATGCCTTGCGTGAAGCACGGGCGGAATGATCACATCGACCTTGCGGCCGAGCGCTTCCTCCGAGGTGTAGCCGAAGAGGTTCTCCGCCTCCCGTCCCCAGTGACGAATCACGCCGTTCCTGTCTGCAGCGATTGTTCGCTCGTTCTCCTCCGACATCGCCTGCGGAGTATCTCGTCCTGGCCCGCGGGCTGCCAGCGCCACGTCTTCCATGGGTATGGCGGGTTCCCATTAAGGCTGGCGCTAGCGCCCGTGCTCGTGGAGACCGCCGCGCGCTAGCCGCGAGAGCGGTGACTACTCCTGAAGCCCGGCGGCCTCGAGGGCCTCGGCGCGGCTGCCGAACCACACCACCGTGACGATCTTTCCTTCGCGGATCGTCCATACCGCCGCGTGCGGCAGCTCGACGACGGCGCCGCTCGTTCGCCCGCGACCTCGGGTCGTCTCGACCGAGATGATCTGGTCGCCGCCGTCGAGCAGCTCCTCAAGGTCGGGTTCGACGTGCTTCCACGCCTCGTACCACTGGCGGAAGAAGGTCCGAAGGCCTTCATGCCCGTTGAAGACGTGCGGCTCACCCATCACGTCGCGGAACGGAGCGTGAGAGATGTCCCACTCGATCTCCGGGTCATAGAAGTCGAGGACGTTCGCGGTGTCATGCCGTGCGGCGGCCTCGTAGACGCATCGCACGATCTCCACGTTCTCCTGCGACATCGCCTACTCCGAGAGCCCGGCGGCTTCGAGGACGGTCAGTACCACTTGCCGCGCGCAAAACCGCCGAAGGCGATTAGCCCGATAAGGGTGACGATCAGGCCGATCCAGAAGCTCCAGAAGATCATCGTGACGACCCCGACGATGACGATGATCCCGCCAAGCGATATTCCGCCCATGCGCTTCTCCTTTCAGTCGCTCTCCTGCGACATCTCGCGCGCAGTATCTCGCTCTGGCCTTCGGGCCGCCAGGGCCACGGCTCCCAGGAGTTGGGCGGGTTCCTATCAATCAGCCTGCCGAGGCTGGAGGTACCGGTCGCCGCCTGACCGCCCTGTGCAAAAGGCCGCATTCCCACGCGTTCACGGAGGACACTCAGGCGCTGCCGCCCTTGCTCGTGGAGACTTCCAGCCGCTAGGGGCGTCTAGCGAAACTCGCCACGGCTACTCCCGCAGCCCGGCGACTTCGAGGGCTTCCCCATGAGATGTGAACATCTGTTCGCGAACGACCCGCCCTGCCGTGAGGGATATGAGGTAGGCGACCTGGCTCTCAAATGGGGCTGCGCTGCTGAGCCCGGTGCCGTTCATTCGCGCGAGGACCAAGACCTGGTCGCCGCAGTCGATGAGCTCGACGTTCTCCTGTTGAAACTCGCCCAGCTCAGCAGCCCACTCCCGTTGGAGGCGAAGACGGTCTTCACGACCTCGGTAGACAGGGTCGAACCCGAGCAGGACAAACTGGCGAGGAGGAATGGACACGCAGTCCGGGGAGAGGGTGACCAGGGCAGCCTCGTAGTCGCCCCGGTTGACGGCCTCAAAGCTCCGCCGAACGCCGTCCCGGAGCATCACCTGTCGCAACCTGGAGTGAGGGGAGAGTCGAAGGACTCCTCGACTCAACACATCGGCGAACCACGGGAAATGAAGAGCCAGGTGCTGCATAACCCGACGGCGTGGGTGGGCCTTCACAGCTACCGGCTGCCGCACGATCTCCACGTTCTCCTGCGACATCGCCTACTCCGACAGCCCGACGTCGGCGAACGCGCGCTCGCGGTCCCAGTAGAGGACGAGCCTCGTCACCTTGCCGCCGCGAACATGGAACAGGTTCGCCCCTTTCATCTGTATGTCCCCGACCTCCAGCCCGCTCGTCTTGCCGCGCCCGCTGAAGCGCATAAGCACGAGCACCCGCTCGTCGTCGAGCGCGCGGTACTCGTCGGCCTCGCAGCGCAACTCCTCAAAGGCGCCCAGGGCTTCGCGCCACGCCTCCGCCATCGCCGCCACCCCAGTCGAGCTGCCGGGTTCGGGGCCATCGGCGATTACCAACCCGATCTCGGGATGCGCCCACCCGGCGGAGCTGAAGTCGCCGCGCTCCCACGCCGCGAAGATCGAGCGCACGACCTCCACGTTCTCCTGCGACATCGCCCGCGAAGTATCTCGCTCTGGCTCGCGGGCCGCCAGCGCCACGGCTTCCATGAGTTGGGCGGGTTGCCCTTAGGGCTGGCGCTGCCTCCCCTCACCATCAGGATTTCCCGCCGCTAGGACCGCCTTAGTGAGTCGGGCGCCCACGCTTCCGCTTTCACGCGAGGCTGTCGCACAAACCCTGGGCGGCCCCGCAGGAGCCTGTATCCGCCTCGGCGACAAATCGAGCGACCGTTTGGTTGACTGCCCCGCGCTCGGCCTGTCAATCGCTCCTCAGCCGGCCCATTCGCTGTTTGAGCATCAGTAGGGGTCCACGTCGCGGACCCCCTTTGTGCGACAGCCTCACGTTTTACGCGACAGCCTCCGCGAAAAGCGGAAGCCTTCGAAGGGCCCGGGCTCCCAGGAATACAGTCCCATTCTCTCAGGGTTGGCGCTGCCGTCGCTACTCGTAGCGCTCTCCGAGCCGCCTCCGCTGCTGCTTCGTCCCGAGCGAGCATCTCAAACGCCGGAGCGAGACGCTCGCTCACCGCGCCGCACGGAAAGCCGGGCGGGCGCGAGCCGGGGCGTTATCGTCGTGCCATGGTGAGCTGGACCGACGATGTCGACCAGATCCTGGCGTCCGACCTCGCGGCGGGCTTCGCCTATCTGACGCCCGCCAAGGGCGTGGTGATCACCCCGATGGCGCCGCTCGCGCTGCGCGACCGCCAGGCCGGCACCGTCACCCTGACGACCTCGCAGGCGATGTGGAAGAAGCTCGACCGGGTCCGTCGCAACCCCGGCGTGGCCGTCGCCTACCACGCGCGTGAGCACGGGTTGACAGATAGGTCCGGATTCGTGCTCGTCCAGGGCCGGGCGAGCTTCCCGACCACCCCCGACCGCGACTGGCTTGAGTCGATCACGCCGGAGTGGGAGCGCTTCCTTGGGCCGCGCTCCGCCGGCCTGACCGGGCGCATGCTGGAGGTCTACTACTGGCACCGGGTGCCGATCACGA
The DNA here is from genome assembly GCA_038040415.1 of Actinomycetota bacterium. Taxonomy (GTDB): domain Bacteria; phylum Actinomycetota; class Thermoleophilia; order Solirubrobacterales; family 70-9; genus AC-56. The sequence goes on along the minus strand of JBBPIK010000122.1, from coordinate 625 downwards.
TCCAGGTGGAGCGGATCGTCGCCTACCCCGACGACGCGACGGCCAGCGACCCGCAGGTCCTGGGAAAGCCGCCAGCGGAACCCGCCCCGCCCCAGAAGCCGCCCGGCGCCGGCACGGGGCCGCGGGTCGACGTCACCAAGGTGGCGGCTCACGCCCATCGGCTGCCGCACACGCTGCTCGGCTGGTGCGGTTCGGACGACATGCCCGAGGTCGTCCCGGCCGCAGCGGTCGAGGGCGGAGACTCCGGGGTGAAGCTGAGCGTCCCGGCGGGCTCGGTTCCCGCCGGCGGCAGACGCGCCGGCCTCACGTCCCACCAATTCCAGCCGCGCATGATCGGCCAGGAGCAGCGCGTCCACACCGGCTGGCTGGAGAGCGACGGTTCGGACCGGGTGGACTACGCGCCGCACACGAAGGCCGGCTACCGGCTTCCGACCTCGAAGCTCGCCTTCGCCATGGGGAGCGCGAGCATCGCGTTCCGGATGAAAAAGGCGCGCGAGGCGGGCCTCGCGCCCCCCCGCTGAACGCCACGGCTCCCACGAGTACCGCCCCATTCCCGCGAGTCTTCGCCTGCCGCCGCTGACCGTTGCGGTCTAGCGGCCGCTGGGACCGCCCGAGCTCACCCCTA
>JBBPIK010000044.1:5412-19986 GCA_038040415.1 Actinomycetota bacterium | reverse complement strand
CTGGAGAAGCAACTCGCTCCCGCTGGGGACGAGGAGCACGAGCGGGCGGTGCTACCAGTCGCCTCCCTTGCAACTACGGCCCCAGCTACCAGGCTGCTACCAGCTGCCCGTCCACGTCGCCGCTCAGGGCGGGATAGGCGGCCCCGGCCGAGAAGGCGTCAGCGGCTATCTGATGCGGAATCGAGCGCCTCTGTCGCGATCTGTCGCGAACTGGCGCGGACGCTCCATCTAAGCGGACGACGGGTCTCGAACCCGCTACCTCGAGCTTGGGAAGCTCGCGCTCTACCAGGTGAGCTACGTCCGCAGCTGGGCCCTAATTCTAGGCGGGACCCCGTGGTTCCTCTCTACCCTTCCCTGGGGTGAGCGCTCGCGCCTTCGCGGTCTTCATCGCCGTCCTCGCGGTGATCGGCCTGCTCGGCTACGGCCTTCTGAACAAGAGCGCCGAGGCGCTGGAGCCCGGCGACGCGGTGCCCGCCGCCGCGCTTCCGAAGCTGGACGGCCAGGGCAGCGGCTCGATCGCCGACTACCGCGGCCGCTGGGTGCTCGTCAACGTCTGGGCCTCGTGGTGCACCCCATGCCGCGACGAGTCGCCGGCCCTGGAGCGCTTCTACCGAGCGCATGGCGATCAGCGCTTCGCGATTCTCGGGATCGACTCCAACGACCTCTCGGACGACGCGCTCGGCTTTGTCCGCAAGTACGGGATCACCTATCCGCAGCTCCGCGACGGTAGCGGCGACTTCTCCCAGGACGAGCTCGGGACGACGGGCGTTCCGGAGTCGTTCCTGGTGGGGCCGGACGGCAAGCTGGTGCTCCATCGCCTCGGCCCGGTGACCGGCGACTACCTGGACTCGAACGTCGCCCCCTACCTAACCGGCGAGGCGAAGCGGTGAGGGGGGCGATTCGAACCGCCCTGCTGGTTGCGGCGGCCGCGGCCCTGCTGGGGGCGGCGCCGGCCGAGCCCAGAACGACGCTTCCCGACGTGGAGGACGAGGTGATGTGCCCCATCTGCGGCACCGCGCTCAACCTGTCGGGCGCCCCGCAGGCCGACCGCGAGCGGGCCTTCATCCGCCGCCAGATCGCCGCGGGAAAGACCAAGGAGCAGATCAAGGACGCGCTGGTCGCGGAGTACGGCACGGAGGTGCTGGCCGAGCCGCGGAAGTCGGGCTTCGAGCTCACCGCCTGGCTGGTCCCCGTCGCGGCGATCCTGCTGGCCGCGGTGGCGATCGCGATCGGCCTGCGGCGCTGGCGCCGCGCGGCGCGCGACGGCGACGAGCCGCCGCGCCCCGGCGGCGATCCGCCGCTGGAGCCCGCCGACGCCGAGCGCCTCGACGCCGACCTGGCGCGCTACGACCTCTGAGTATCTACGCGGTTGCCGTGATGGACGACGTCATCTACGGTGAGCCGCGGTCGGCTGACGCGCAGCCGGAGTCGGCGCATTGATCGGCGCCGCGTCCCTGAGACCCGGGTCGATGGCGTTCGTCGGGTCCAGCGACGGGAGCGTGCCGTTCGTGGCCGGCTGGCTGGCGCGGCGCCTCGGGCGGCGACGGTCGTAGAGGACGCGGGCGCGCGCCGCGGCGAAGATCAGCACCGTCGACATCGCGGCTGAGACGGCAGCGAACAGGACCACGAGATCCGTCCCACCGCCGCCGGTGAACTGGTTCGTCTCGCCGAAGGGCAGCGCGACGGGTACAAGGAGCCAGGCTACGACAGCACCCCAGCCGCTTGCCGTGCCCCAGCCCAACGCGATCGCGCCTGCGGCCACCAGGCCGGCGGCCGCGGGCGCGCCGCTCTGATCCCCATTCACGATCAAGAGCGCCGCGACGACCGCGGCGACATACACACCCACCAGGACGCGCCAAGCCACCACCACGTAGGAACAAACACGCCAGGGTGCGCGCAGTTGCGGGCGCTCGACAGGGCCGCCGCCCGCACTCTTTCGCAAATAGCGGCAAAAACCGACGGGAAGCTCACGGAACTCGACCGCGAGCGCGTCAGCACAGGCGGCATCCGCTGGCGAAACCGCGCTCAGTTCGTGCGCCTCGCGCTTGTCAAAAGAACGGAGAGATGGCCGCGGATTCCCCGCGTGGCGTCGCGGTCGGGCCCCGTCCCGGGAGGTCTCTAGCACCCGCCGTTGTCAGCACTCGACGCGCTCAGGCCTTCACGCGAAAGCGGAAGCGCTGTCCCGTTGCGCAGGATCGGCCGCCACCGTTCAGGGCCTCCGCACTCGATAGACGTTGACGTTCTTTCGAGCTTGAGCCTTCGACAGAGAGGTCTTTACCCCGATCCGCTTGCCAGCCTCGGCCAGCTCCACCGGCTCATCGTCGAGGTGGATCGACTCAACATTCTCCTCCTCGAAGTCCAAGGGAAGCTCATAGGCGACGCGGTCTCCAACCGACAGTTCATGCTCAAGCTGGATGGCCAACGCGCCGGCTTGTTCCCAGTAGTCCGCGACCAGGCCGACAAACTCGTAGTGGGCTGGGACCGGGTCGATACGACCGTCTTGGTAGAAAAGATCCGCTACCTCCTCGTGGCACCAATCGTGACGCAAGAACCCGCGTGCCAGCCGATAAAGATCGAAGGTGGTGAGCAATCCGAAGCCCTGATCCTCGGCATTCGCGATCACGTCAGCTTGGAAGATGTTTTCCCGCTCGCGGTCGAGTGGGGGCAGGCTTCGCTGATGATTGATGATCGAGAGCCCTCGAATGTCGAGGCGGTCGAGTTGCCTCATTCGAGGGGCGAGGTATTTCGTCACCTGTAGAGATCCGGCTTCCTGCGGCAGATTACGTATGCCCTTGACCTCCGCGAGAACGAGCGGGGAGCGGTCGTGGATTTGGATGTCCTCGCGCTTCCGCTCCTCGTGCTGACCCTCGCCGTTTTGAGAGGCCCCCTCTTCGTCGGGTTCCTCGTCGGCGTTCCGCACGTCCTTGAAGCCAAGGGACTTCAGCGTGGTGATTACCGCCTCGACTAGGTCTTCACCGGTTGTGGTGAGAATGTTCTGGAGGTAGCCGTACTTCACGCGCTCGGCCCTCATCTGATCGCGCAGTTCGGCGATTCGTTTGTCGTTCTCTTGCTCGACTGCCTTGATCTGATCCTGCAACTCAAGAACTCGCCGCTGCTGATACTCAGCTCTGTCGATCCAGGCCTTGCTCTCCGCGTGCGGGAAGAGCTTTGGACAAAGGATGGGAAACAGGTGGTCCAGCAGCGCCTTCAGTAATTCCCCTCTTTGAGGCACTCGCGGGAGCAGAAAGACCCAGCCCTCCGTGCTGTCCTCGGAGGGACTGATCACGGCGGCAATGGTCTGCCCGTATTTGTTGCGAGCAAGGACGCCCCATCGCTCTTCGAGGGTGTAGTCGGGGTTGATCGTGACCGAGAAGGAACTCTCTTCCAGGTGTCGCGCCAGCTCGGGAATCGCGCGTTCTGCGACATCGACCTCCTGGCCGTAGTCGATATTCCTAGACACATGACCCAAGACCGAAAGGCCGCTCCAGGTGCTCCAGTTTGGCTCGCTTGCAACTGAGAGATTCGAGTAGCGCACCTGGCCTATGGCGTATTCGGGCTGCGAGGGCGGGTCGAGAAAGAAGACGAAGATCCCGCCGTGATCCAAGATGCGATCCATGAGCTCGGCCGCGTAGTACATCGCCATTGGACGCGGGTCGATCACCCCCGAGCTCCTCTTCTGCCAAACCACAGTCTCTCCCGGCGGCGCTTTCCCAAGGTCCCGGTCCACCGGATTCTTCTCCTTGAGATCGATGACAACGACCTCCTGTTCCGACCCATTCGGGAGCTTGGCGTTGCCGCTGACATAGCCGTAGCCATCGCTCGGGGCAACTCGTGCCGGGACCCCGTAGGTGCCTTGGCTAACGTTGTAGCCTGCCTCACGCAAGGTTTCTGCCGCCGCGGCGGGCATGTCGATCAGCATCACCTTGGGTCGCGGGTAGCGAGGCGGGCTGACGCTCTCTTGCGAAGTCGTCGCCGAGCTTGATGAGTTCTGCTTGCCTGGTCGTGCTGGCACAAGTCAAGCGTAAGTCAGTCGAATCGCCAAGGCGGTCCTCCGAATGACTTGGTCTGGTGCGGTCGCGAGCATGACCAAGATCATTACGCTGACCGCTGCTATGTCCTTGAGTACCTCGGTTGAGGGCGCAATCGACCTGATTGCTCACCGCCTGCAAGGCGTCCGAGGTCCGGAGACGCTCGATCAACTCCACTTGGGCGCGTTTCAGGGGCAGTTACCAGCGGCCGACTCTTGTCTGGACTGCTTTCTTAGACTCGAGCTCTCTCCGATAGCCAATGCCCCGGTTGGCGGCGACGGCAAGGTGGCCCTCGGAGCGGCGCTCGGACCGGAAGGGGAAACCGCAGAGGCTCTGCGCCGAGCGGTCGCCACCACGATGACGGGGAGCTACCTGACAATGCTCGGCCTCGAGGATCCTGTTGGTTCCGACTTCGTGGAGGGTCGAGATTCCGAGCAGCTCTGGCGCTTCTGGATCGACCACATGCGTAGTACGGCGACCTTGGCATTCGGCGTCCCGGGCAAGTTCGCTGGCTCGGTCCGCCGCGAGGGCGGTGCGCAACTCGAGTCCGAGATCAAGCGCATCGGATTGGCGCCCGGACTGCTGAGGCGCCGCGCCGCCTCAGAACGCTGCGGCTTGATCGCAGTCTTTGGTCTTCTGCTCCGGCTCGGCCAGACCAAGGGATGCGACGACGCCACCTTCGAGCGTTCTCAGGCCACCGAGAAAGCCCAGACCTGGCCATTCTGCGCCGATATCTGACCCACCGAGCCGTTGCCCCGGGCACGGTGTCGCGCCGCTCCCGCTTCGCGCGGAGGCTGTCGCACAAACCCTGGGCGGCCCCGCAGGAGCCTGTATCCGCCTCGGCGACAAATCGAGCGACCGTTTGGTTGACTGCCCCGCGCTCGGCCTGTCAATCGCTCCTCAGCCGGCCCATTCGCTGTTTGAGCATCAGTAGGGGTCCACGTCGCGGACCCCCTTTGTGCGACAGCCTCCGCGACGAGCGACAGCCACCAATCGGGATCACTCCGCCTTTAGCCCGGTTCCAGACCGGCTTCCTGGGCCAGCTTGTCGAAGTCGGGCATCAAGGCCAAGGCAGCCCGGGCCACAGCCTGACGCTCGGTCAAGGTGTCCTCGGGGAGCTTCTCACCCCGCTTCTCGAGTTTGCGATTCCGTTCTTCGAGGACCAGCATGCCGACGCCGACGCCGACGGCGTAGCGGGACGCCCGAGCGTGGCTAGGAGAGCGAGGCATCTCAGCGCCACGGGATGAGGTGACTTGCCTGCGGCTGTACTCCGACTGCACAAGGGTTCAGGTCGTCTCGTAGCGCCTCCTCCGCGGGGAAATGTCTGACGTTTACGAAATGATCGTGGCGAGCCCGAAAACCGGAGCAACTCCCGCACCTGTATGACGCAGTCGAATATCCCGCCATACCTAGTCTCCGCACCCTCAGGCGAGCATCCTCCCCCGCCAGTTAACACAAGGGAGCAGACGCTGCCCTTCGGCGAGTTGTCGTGGCCCGATTTCGAGCGGCTGTGCGTCCGTCTGATTTTGCACGAAACGTCCGTTGAGGAAAGCCGGCTCTTTGGAGAAAGGGGCGAGGCGCAAGGAGGCATCGACTTCTTTGCTCGTCGGAGGGGCGGGGCATATTCGGTTTATCAATGCCGTCGAGTGCGGGAGATGGGTCCTGCGGCGATTCGGGCGGCCGTCACCGACTTCGTTGACGGACCATGGTCGGACAGGGCTGACACCTTTGCCATCTGCACGAGCACAAACCTGACCTCGTCTACTCGATCGCACGAGGTAGACCTGCAGCGCGAACGACTCAGCCGGGCCGGTAAACAGCTCGAGATCTACGACTCGGAACGACTGGCGGTTGAGCTCAAGTCGTTGCCAACACTCGTAGACGACTTCTTTGGGAGGGCGTGGGTAGCCCGGTTCAATGGAGAGGGAGTAGTTGAAGGCCTTGATGCTCGGCTCGACCGTCGCGTCGCGACCGCGACCCGGAATGACCTACGCGCATTCTATGAACAGGTATTCAAAGTCCATGACGCTGGACTTGGTCTGCCCCCCATCTCACTCGAGGCGCCGGAAGATCTCAGAGACCTGTTCGTAGTCCCAGACCTCCTAGAAGATGTGCGGGCCTATTCGGCGCCGGCTCCTACAACGCCCGCGCGCGGACAGGCGGAGTCGCAGGCATCTGAAGCGCCGACTTCACCGGATCGTGGCGGGTCCTCAGCGAACGCGCGGCTTCGGATATCGGCGGAAGCGTGGTTGTCAGGACACCGCCGCACGGTGCTCGTCGGCGATCCGGGTGCGGGCAAGAGCACTCTCCTGCGATTCCTAGCACTCGATCTACTCTCACCGGAGCCCCGCCTGCCGTTGCTTGTTCGAGAATGGGACGCCCCCATCCCACTCTGGGTCCCCTTCGGACGGTGGACAGAAGTGATTGACGGTGGCGGGGATCGATCCCTCCGCACTTTGTTACGCACATGGTTCGAGGATCTCGACCGGCCGGAGCTTCCCGAGCTGTATGAAAGGGCGCTATCTGATGGGAGAGCCGTACTGCTCGTCGACGGGCTGGACGAGTGGAAGACGGAAGCGGCTGCGACCGTTGCCTTTGATCAGCTACGGATCCTTGCTTCGGATCGGGACGTACGGGTGGTGGCGACTGCTCGGCCGGTAGCGCTCGCACATTTGGGTCCGGCGCCGGGAGATTGGAGATCGGCTGGGCTTGCCGAGCTTGAGCGCGAGCAGCAGCGCGACGTTCTTGAACGCCTTGAAGCCTGGCGCCGTTCGTCTGAAACCGATCCGGCTACGGTATCGCCGAGCGTGACACCGTCACGGCTCGTTGAAGAGTTGTGGCGAGCGGCAGACCTTCGGGAACTTGCCGCTGTACCCCTGACCCTTGTCTTTCTGTACTGGATTCGTGCACGCGACGCGCGGCTCCCACGGGACAGATTCCAAGCGTACGAGTCGTTGGTGGATCTGTTACTCGCCAAGTATCCAGCGCGGCGCAGTGCGGCAGCCGCGATGCTGTCTGGGAACCGACCGGTCGATGAGAGCGACTTTAGATCGGCGCTTGGCGCCCTCGCCCATGCGATTCAGAGCGATGGAAGCGGCGTGATCTCAGGTCAACCGGCCGAAGCCGCCGTGCAGGCGCATCTCGCTGATGTAGAGAATGGACCTGGCTTCGACCCTTCGGAAGCGAGACGAGTAGGTCGCGAACTCATTCGTGATGCCGAGGAACGGCTCGGGGTGTTGTTCCAAGCCGCCCCCCAGCAATTTGCATTCCTTCACCGCAGTGTTCAGGAGCACCTATGCGCTGCACACCTGTCGCGATTCAGACTTGACTCGCAGGTTCAGCTTGTCTCTGAGCGTGGGCAAGATCCCGTCTGGACGGAGGTTCTGTTGAACCTGATCTATTTGACTACTAGGCCGGATGACGTGGATACGCTCGTGACAGCGCTGCGAACGAGTCGGGAGGAGCCGACCTGGCAAACGGGTGACCCTCTGATGGCGGAGGTTGCTGCAGGAAAGTTCGGCTGCTCGGCGCGTTTGGCGCGGGACCTGGCGCACCAGGCCGCGACTGCTTCTGAGACGTTCGCCAGGCCGTCTCTTGCGAGCGCCATTGCGGTCCGCCTCTTGGACGGTCTCGAGAACCGCACAGTCTCTGATTTCGTTCAAGCTCGGACCAAGACGTGGTTTCCAGCTAGGTCGTGGAGCAGGGAAGGGCTCTATGTCGGGATGCGGGACTGGCCGGATGAGCCCGAGACGGATCAAGCTCTGTGGCGCGCCGTTTTTTCAGAAGATACGCGGAATGCCCGCCCAGCCGCTCTCGCATACGCGTCAAGAAGGCAGCGTTTCGGTGCGGGGCCTGAACTGATTGAAGCCGCGCTGGACCAGCCCCTTACTCCAGTGACGCGAGCAGCGATTTTGGAGCCGTTTGCACTCAGCTGGCCCGACCATCCTCGAACACGAAACGAGCTGGAGCTGGCCCGAGATTCCCTCGACCCAGACCTCCGGCTTGTCGCGATATTCGTGGCGGTGGAACGAGGATGGCATGGTCCAGAGGAGCTGCAGGAAGCTCTCAACCTGGCAGGGTGGATGGCCGGTATCGACTATGCCAGGCGTGATCAGCTGATCCGCACGCTCGTGCGGGGTTGGCCAAGGAATCCGCGGCTCAAGGAGGCGTGCTTACAGGACCTACGGTCATCTGGCGGGAGAGAGCTCGAGCATGGACTGAGCCTCGCTGTACTCCTCGGAGCGTTTCCTGGCGACCCCGACGTCATCGAGTACTGCATTGAACAACTGCGACGGGAGAGGTTTCCCTTCATAAGTCTCACTGCAGGTGCTGGAGGGGCGTGGCGGTTGTTGGCGGACAACTTCAAGGATGAACCAGCCCTGGTTCGTGCTGTTGACGAGTGGATTCCCAAGCAGGAGTTCCACGAACCAGAGGTTGCCTACGCCGCCCTGATTGGCCAGACAGACGTTGGAAAACAGCGCCTACTTCAAGACGTGCAGAACGGGTCCTTTCCCCATTGGGCTGGAACCATGCTTCTAGCGGGCTGGGGCCTCTCGGATGCCGAGGTGCGCGGCACCCTCAAGTCGGTCGCATTCGGCCCGAATGATCAGGCAGCCGCGATCGCACACCTGTTGCGCGCCATCGTGGGCGACGACAAGCGCTGTGCGGCGCGCCTACTGGAGTTGCTCGAGGACAAGACTGTACGGCGAGCCGACCTTGTGGTGCATGCGCTTGCGGATCTTGATGATCCAACGATCCGTGATCGGGTCGTTGATTTAGCCCTTACAGCCCACCGTGACCGGAATGGCAGTGGACTGGTCGATTTCGAACCCGCGCTTATCGCACTGGCACCGCAGGATTCCAGGATCAAGCGACTCGCTCGGGCGAGCCTCCGCGAACGCGATCCAGGGTTTTGGGCGCTCGCGCGCTACTACGCAGACGATACGGAAATGCGCCAAGTGCTCCGAGACGCGGCCTCTCCCCTTTCCGTGGAGGTACGAAGACGTTGCTGGGAACACCTCCTCCGGCTTGGGCTCGCTGATAGAGAACTCACAAGCGTTGCTGCCGAATACCCAGCCGAAGAACAGGGTGACGTGGCCACGCTGATGGCATGCGCCCACGCGAGGTCCCTACGGATAGAGGGCCGGCCCGGCGAGGCAGTGGATCGCGCTGTCGATGAGATGAGGACGGGCAGTCCGCGCTGGGAGGGGCACGCCCAAGCCGCTCTTGCCGCCCTTCTTGAGCTCGAATGCTTGGATGCTTTTGTGGACTTGCAATTCGTTGGCGGCGAGCCAAGGCCTTTTAGTGTTCCCCTGACGGACTACTTCCGCCCGAACATCACGCTCGCGTCGATGGTGGTCGACCACTGGAACCACGTTACTGAGGTGCTAGGACCGGACTTTGCAAATCGATTCACAGGTATCACGGGAAGCAGCAATGAGACGTTTTGGGACGTGATCAGCACTGTTGCTGACCGCTCCGAAGATAGTCGCAAGGCCCTGACAGAGTATTTGAGGGCTGAGAGACCTCACCTGACGTCGAATATGCTTGCTTTTCTCGCCCGCACGGAGCCAGGAAGCGACCATCTCCGTGATATGTGCCTTGACACTATGGAACGAGGAGGCGAGCAGGGACGTGCCTTTCCTAACCGCGCGCTAACAGCATGTGACATCCTCGCCAGTCAGTTCCATAGCGACGATCAACTCGGGGACATGCTGGTCGAGGCGTTCCTATCAAGTCTCGATCCGATCAAGTTTGTAGCTATAGCTCAGGCCTGGCCGGGAGAACGCTTTCGCATCGCATTACAAAGGGCCAGGAGTAGGGAGCTCCAGGTGCCGTACGAGTATTCCTACCGAGCTCGTATCGCTGCAGGAGGAGTCGAAGCCGCCGTACAAGCGCTACAAGACCTTCTTCGAGTGGGTGTTCAGCAGGCCAGTCACATGGATCGGCCTATTCAGGTGCTCGTACAGCGGCTATCGCGCGATTCGAGGCTAGCGGCTCTTTGCATGAGACGGCTGCGAGCGAGTTCCTCAGGCTCTAGCGAGCTCGCGACGTACAGTCGCCTGTTGGCTAGAGCCGCTGTCGTTTCGAGAGAGACTCGGGACGAACTCGAGTCCCTCGTCACCAGTGTTCGCGGGCGTGAGATTGGCGTGGACTTGGTTGCCGGCAGTCGCCGGGCTGTGGCTCATGCTGTCGCGGACGCCCTGGAAGATGTCCGTTAAGGTCCCGCGGGGCAATGCCATGGCCCTCGCCATGCGTCTTTCGGCGTGATGAAAGGCGCCAATCACCGCCGCGATAAGGATCGCCGTACGGCGGCGGGGCGGGGGGTGTTCGGTTTGAAACCGCTTTAACGCCGAACCCCCCAAACGTCTGGGGCGTCTGGTCCCGCTTCTACCTGGCACCGGCCGGCGCGCACGGTGTGCGTGAGGACTGACCCTTCGACGATCGGTCCACGACCAACCATTGGATCCGCGGCTCGCCGTCGCTCTTCTTGACCCGCCCTGGCGCGCGGCAGGCAGCCTGTTAGGGTCGCCGGGGATGCGGAGGCAAGGAAGTCGCATGCGGGGACGAACCACCGCGTTTCCCAGGCGCCTCGTCGTCTCGGGCTTGACGGCCCTGGTGACGGGCACGCTGGCGGTCGTCGCCGCCGGGACGCCGCAGGCGACCCTGGATCAGGCGGCGGCAGCGACCCAGACGCGGCCGAACATCGTGGTGATCCAGACCGACGACCAGACGCTCGAGTCGATGCGGGTGATGGACAACGTCAACTCGCTGATCGGGGACCGCGGGGTGACCTTCCGCAACAGCTTCGTCAACCACTCGCTCTGCTGCCCCTCGCGCGCAACCTTCCTGACCGGCGACTACATGCACAACCACCGCGTGTTCGGCAACAAGTACCCGGGCGGCGGCTTCCGCCGCTTCCAGGAGCTCCGCGGCAACTACAACCTGGCCCACTGGCTTCAGCGCGCCGGCTATTACACCGCCATGATCGGCAAGTACCTGAACGAGTACCGGGCCGACTCGCCCGTGCCGACCGGGTGGTCGGAGTGGCGGGCGGCCCCGGAGGGATACGGGGTCTACAACTACCCGCTGAACGTCAACGGCACCCTGGTCCAGTACGGAAGCGACCCCTGGGACTTCAAGCAGGACGTGCTGACCCGGAACGCGGTCAACCTCGTCAACCGCCGGGCGCCGCCGCTGAAGCCGTTCTTTCTCTGGCTCACCTATACGGCGCCTCACTGGTCCCCTCCGGACCCGAACCCGAACCCGCCGTCCAATTGCCAACTCGCCGCGAAACCCGCGCCGCGCCACGCCAACGCATTCGACTCAGAGCCGCTGCCGAGACCCCCGAACTTCAACGAGGCCAACGTCACGGATAAGCCCGGCCGCATCCGCCAACGCTCGCGCTTGACCGCGAATCAGATCGCGGACATCCAGCGCATGTACCGCTGCGAGCTGGAATCGCTGCTGTCGGTGGACGAGGGCGTCAAGAAGGTCGTCGACGCGCTGCAGGCGAAGGGCGAGCTGAGCAACACGGTGCTGATCTACACCTCCGACAACGGCTACTTCCACGGCGAGCACCGGATCCCCAAGGACAAGCAGCACATCTACGAGGAGTCGATCCGGGTGCCGCTTCTGATGCGCGGCCCAGGCATCCCGCAGGGGGCGAACCTCGGGCCCCTCGTGATCAACGCCGACCTGGCGCCGACGCTCGTCGACCTGGCGAACGCGAACCCCGGCCAGGCCATGGACGGGCGCTCGCTGATCCCGGTCGCCAACAACCCGAGCATCGAGCAGGGGCGCGAGCTGTTGATCGAGGAGCCGACCTTCGCGGCGATCCGGACCAGTCGCTACATGTACGCCGAGTACCGCACCGGCGAGCGCGAGCTCTACGACCTGAGCAACGACCCGTTCGAGCTCGTCAGTCGCCACAACGGCCCCACATACGCGTCCGTCAGGCAACGGCTCGCAACCGAGCTACAGAAGCTGCGAACCTGCGGAGGCTCGAGCTGCCGCCTCCATTCGACGCCCTGAAGCTCTGGCTCTAGGACCCGCTCACGGCCATCTCCCCGATCAACAGCGCCGGGGATTCGACCGAGCCGCCGAAGGGCACCCAGCGCGGCTCCGAGCCGGCCTCGGTGACCGCCTTCAGCATCGACTGGAGGTCGGAGGCGATCGTGAACTCGTCGGCGGGGGCGGCGAGCCGGCCACCTTCGATCAGGCGCCCGGTGGCGCCCACCGAGAAGGTGCCGGAGACCGGGTTGACGCCGGAATGGAGACCGGCGACGTCGGTGACGTAAACGCCCTCGCCCGCCTCGGCGAGTAGCTCCTCGAAGCTCTTGGTGCCGGGGGCGACCACGAGGTTGGAGGTGGAGACCGAGGGCGGGGAGCGGTAGCCGGCGCGGGAGGCGTTGGCGGTGGTGCGGGCGCCCTCCGCGCCGCCCACCTGCTCGCGGCGGGCGGTGTAGGCGTCGTGCAGGTAGGCGGCGAGCTTGCCGGCCTCAATCAAAGGCGTTTGGCCGCGGGGGGCGCCCTCGGCGTCGAAGGGGGAGGAGTTGAGGCCGGCGGGATCCGTGGCGTGGTCGGTGACGGTGAGGGCCGCCGAGGCAACGGCCTCGCCCAGGCGGTCCGCGAACGGGGAGCGGCCGCGCTGCACCGCGTCGGCGCACAGGGTGCCGCCGATGAAGCCCACGAAGCTGGCCGCGACGATCGGGTCGAGGACCACGGGGCAGGTCCTGGAGCCGGGCTTTCGCGCGCCGAGCAGCGAGGCGGCGCGCTCCGCGGCCTCGCGGCCGATCGCCTCTTCGTCCAGCCCCTGGGGCGAGCGGCCCATGCCGAAGCCCAGGCCCGTCTGCTTGTCGCCGCCGGCCTCGGCGATCGCCTGGAGATAGGCGTAGGCGGTGGTCGCCTCGAAGGCGCCGGCGAGCCCGGTGGAGGAGGTGATCGCCACCCGCTGCTCCTCGTCGGCGTAAACCACCGTCTCCACGCCGACCACCGACTCGTCGGCCTCGCGGGCCACCCGCTCGATTCCCTTGGCGAGCTCGATCTTGCGCTCCGTGCTCCACTGGGCGAGGGTCGGGTCGTGAAGGCCAGGGATCTCGGGCGGCGCGGCGGCGCCGTCGGCGGACGGGGCGGCCGCGAACTCGTCGGCATCGGCGATCCGGGCGGTCTCCACCGCGTCCCTGGCGATCCTGCCGAGCCCCTCGTCGCTCAGCTCGGTCCCGAACGCGTAGCCGGCCCGGTGGTCGATCCAGCAGCGCACCCCCACCCCGCGCTCTCCCGCCTCGGTCAGGCTCTCCACCTCGCCGTCGAAGATGCGAATCTCGCGGCCCAGCGAGTCCTGAACGTAGGCCTCGGCGTCGCCGGCGCCGGCCGCCAGCGCCGCCTCGACGGCGCGCTCGGCGATTGCCGCGAGGTCGTCGGCCACTCAGACGGCCGTCCCACCCACCGTCAGCTCGCCGATCCGAACGTGGCCCTGGCCGGTTCCCACCGGCACCCGCTGGCCGCCCTTGCCGCAAAAGCCCGTCTTCATCTCGAAGTCGGAGGCGACGGCGTCGATCCGTCCCAGCGCCTCGAGGCAGTTGCCGATCAGGGTGGCGCCGCGACAGGGCTTGGTCACCTTGCCGGCCTCGATCAGGTAGCCCTCCGAGACCCCGAACACGAAGTCGCCGGTGGTCGGGTCGACCTGGCCGCCGGCGAACGAGACGGCGTAGAAGCCGCGCTCCACCCCGGAGATCAGCTCCTCGGGCGAGGACTCGCCCGGGGCGATGTAGGTGTTGGTCATCCGCGGGATCGGCAGGTGCCGAAAGCTCTCGCGCCGCCCGTTACCGGTCGAGGCGACGCCGTCCTTTCGGGCTCGGACCAGGTCGTAGAGGTAGGAGGTCAGCCGGCCCCCTGCGATCACCGCGGTCCGTTGGGTGGGCGTCCCCTCGTCGTCGATCCCGTCCGTCCCCCACTCGCCGGGCATGCGACCGTCGTCGAACGCCTCCAGGTCCCGGGCCGCGACCTGCTCGCCGATCCTGCCGGCGTAGACCGAGGCGCCCTTCTGGACGTGGTCGGCCTCCAGTCCGTGGCCCGTCATCTCGTGGAACAGCACTCCGCCAAAGCCGCCACCGACCACCACCGGCATCGCGCCGGCCGGCGCCGGGTCGGCGTCGAGCAGGGTCAGCGCGACCCGCGCAGCCCGTTCGGCGGTGCGCTCGGCGGCCCCCTCGGCGACCAGCTCGAAGCCTCGATGCCCGCCGAGCGTCTCGAAACCGGTCTCGACCGCGCCGTTTCGCCGGGCGACCACCTGGACGCCCAGCCGCACCCGGGTTCGATCGTCGACGGCGAACCTCCCGTCGGAGTTGGCGACCGTGACCCGGCGGCTGCCTTCCGCGTAGCTCGCCTGCACCTGGGCGACCTCGTCGCCCGCCGAGCGCGCCGTCTCGTCGCAGGCGCGAAGCAGGTCGGCCTTGCGCTCGGCCGGCACCTCGGAGGGCGCGATCGCGATCTCCTGGAGTGGCGGCGACTCGGCCGCCCCCAGGGCGTTGGCCTGGCCGCGCTC
>JBBPIK010000044.1:0-5312 GCA_038040415.1 Actinomycetota bacterium | reverse complement strand
CGCGCTCCAGCTCGCCCTCCCCCAGCCCGTCCACGTGAGCGAAGTAGGTCGTCTCGCCGCGTACCACGCGCACCCCCGCGCCGCGCTCGCTGCCGCGCTGCGCCCGCTCGACGCGCGACTCGTCGATCGCCAGGCTCAGGCCGGAGCGTTCCTCGCAGAAGACCTCGGCGAAGTCGCCGCCGTGCTGAAGCGCGCGCTCGAGCACCCGACCCGCCAGCTCGGCCTCGATCAGAGGCACTCCTTGCCGCTTCGCCGTCAAGCGCGAGCCCCGATCGTCATCGGGCCAGGTCGATCAGGCTCGAGGCGGCCAGGAACAGCCGGCGGCCGGCCTCCGCGTCCGGCGGGTAGGCCGCGCTCCGGCCGCCCGCGTAGTGGACCCGCGCGAACGGCTGCCTGGTGGTCCGCCGGCGGCGCAGGTAGGCGGCCGCCTCCTCCGCGTAGGCGGAGACGCGCCCGAGAATCGTTCGCTGAGGCTTTTGCACCGATCCCGCTCGCTCGCTCAGCCCGCCGGGCGCCGCATCAGTCGCCGTCCGTGGCGAGGTCGCGCAGCACCGCCCGCATGTCGAAGATCATCAGCGAGGCCAGCGTGAAGCGCTCGGCGACCGCCACCATCACCAGCCCTTCGTGGCGCACCGCGAACGCCTCCCCATCCTCGGTCGCGACGTGGACGTGGCTGGCCGACTCGCCGTCGGCCTCGTCGGCGGCCGTGATCAGGGCCGCGCCGGCTGTGGCCCAGCCCCCGGGGTCGCCGCTGGCGGCCAGCGCACGACCCTCGCCGTCGAGCACGGCGCAGCCCCTGAGGTCCGGCGACATCTCGGTCAAACGGGCCACGGCGGCCTCCGCCGCCTCCCCTCCGGGGACCCGCTGCGCGTTGACGCTGGTCACTCGGCAAACATATAGGCGTGTCGCTCGCGCGAGCCTCCTGGCTCACCGTGGTCGTGATCTGTGGGATCGCGGCCCTGATCCTGGGCCTGAACGGATACACCGGCTACTCGATCGTCCTCGCTGCCGTGGGCGCCTCGGCGGCCGTCAACATCCGTTGACGACCCATCAGCCTCAGCCCGCCCGGTAAGGCGCGGCGGCGCGTTCGGCGGGATCGCGAACCGCCCCCTCGGGCTCGACGTGAATCAAGACGTCGGAGTCGGGGACCTCGGCCTCGATCGCGTCCCGGAGGCGATGCGCCACGAAGTGCGCGCGCTCCAGGGTGGTCCCGGAGCGAAACTGCACGTGGAGGTCGACGTAGTCACGGGCGCCCGCGCGGCGGGCGCGGAGCTTGTGGTAGCCCACCATCTCGGGCGGCCGAGCGGCGGCGATCGCGGCCTCGATCCGGTCGAGCTCCTCGGGGGGCGGCGCCTCGTCCAGCAGCACCCGCGAGGAGCCCGTGAGGATGCGAAGCCCGGCGACGACGATCGCCGCCGCGACCACCAGGGCGGCGATCGAGTCGAAGGCGTAGACGCCGGTGACCTCCACCAGGCCCAGCCCGGCCAACACGCCAACCGAGGTCAGGACGTCGGCGCGCAAGTGGGCCGCGTCGCCCTCCAAGGCGGCGGAGCGGTGCTCCCGGGCGCGACGCCCGAGGTAGGCGGAGACGCCGAGGTTGACAACCGCCGAGACGGCGATCACCGCGATCCCCACGCCGAGGTTCTCGACCTCGGCGCCGGCCCCCAACCGGCGGGTGGCCTCGAAGACGATGATCCCGGCACCGATCAGGATCAGCATGCCCTCGATTGCCGCGGCGAGGTTCTCGGCCTTCTCGTGACCGTAAGGATGCTCGGGATCCGGCGGCTCGTCGGCCTTTCGCACCGAGACCCGCGCGACCACCGAGGCCACCAAGTCGATCGACGAGTGCACCGCCTCGGTGATGATCGCGATCGAGCCGGTGATCGCCCCGGCGGCGATCTTGAGCGCGATCAGCAGCGAGTTGGAGACGATCGAGAGGGTGGCGGCGCCCGACTTGGTGCGGATCACGACCCCGCCTCCAGCCGGCTCGCAAGCGCCCGGGCGGCTCGCCCCCGGTGGCTGATCGCGTGCTTCTCGGCATCGCTCAGCTCGGCCATCGTCCGCTCATCGCCGGGCCCGGTGTCGTCGGGGACGAAGGCGGGGTCGTAGCCGAAGCCGCCCGAGCCGCGCGGCTTTGGCGCCAGCCGGCCCTCGCAGCGCCCCTCGAACAGGCGCTCGACGCCGTCCTCGCCGACGTGGGCGAGCGCGCAGACGTAGGCGACCGAGCGGTCGGTGGCGCCGGCCAACTCGCGCAGCAGCAGGTCCAGGTTCTCCTGGTCGCTTGCCCGCGGGCTCGCGTAGCGGGCCGATCGCACCCCCGGCAGCCCGCCCAGCGCCCGCGCCTCGATCCCGGAGTCGTCGGCGATCGCCGCCAACCCGGTGGCGGCGTGGGCGGCGCGAGCCTTGGCCAGCGCGTTGTCGGCGAAGGTTTCCCCCTGCTCGGGCGGCAGCTCGACCTCGTCAGGGAGCGGAACCAGGTCCAGCGAAGCGAGTATCTCGCTCAGCTCGCGCAGCTTGTGCCGGTTACGGGTGGCGACCACGGCCTGGGACAGCGGCATCAGCCGGCGACGCCACCGACCGCGGCCTGCTGCGCGTCGCGAAGCAGGGCGATTGCCGGCTCAGCGAGGGCGAGGAGGTCGTCGAGGGAGGCACGCGAGACCGGGGCGCGCTCGGCGGTCGCCTGGACCTCCACCAGTCCGCCGTCGCCGCTCATGACCACGTTGGCGTCGACCTCGGCGCGCGAGTCCTCCGAGTAGTCGAGATCGAGCAGCGGATCGCCGTCGACCACCCCGCAGCTGACCGCGGCGATCGAGCCAGTCAGGGGGTCGCGCTCGAGCTCGTCCGCCTTGATCAGCCCGGCGAGCGCCAGGCGCAGCGCCACGTAGCCGCCGGTGATCGCCGCGCAGCGGGTCCCTCCGTCGGCTTGAAGGACGTCGCAGTCCACGTACACGCTGCGCTCGCCAAGCGCCTCCAGGTCGACGACCGCCCGCAGCGAGCGGCCGATCAGCCGCTGGATCTCCACCCCGCGCCCGTCGGGGCGGCCGCGCTTTATGTCGCGCTCCTTGCGCTCGCCCGTCGAGGCCGGGAGCATCGCGTACTCGGCGGTCACCCAGCCCCGGCCCGAGCCCACCATCCAGCGCGGCACCGAGCCGGTCACGGATGCGGTGCAGATGACCCGCGTCTCACCCTGCGAGTAGAGCGCCGAGCCGTCCGCCGTACGCACGAAACCCGGCTCGATCTCGACCGGGCGCAGGTCGCCGGGAGAGCGGTCGTAGCTGCGGCTCGGCGCCATGCGGCGGAGTCTGTCAGACGGCCTGGGACCGCTACGCCCGGGATACTTCCCTTGGTGCTGCGGCTAATCACGATCCCGATCAGCCACTACTGCGAGAAGGCCCGGTGGGCTCTGGAGCGGGCGGGGATGCCCTATCGGGAGGAGCGTCACGTCCAGGGCATCCACCGGCTGGCCGCGCGGCGCGCCGGTGGCGGGGCCACGGTTCCCGTGCTGGTGACGCCCGAGGGCGCGATCGGGGAGTCGGAAGAGATCCTGGCCTGGGTCGACACGCGCACGCCGCCGGAGCAGCGGCTATTTCCGGCAGAGCCGGATGCCCGCCACGAGGTCGAGCGCCTCTGCCGGCGCCTGGACGAGGAGCTCGGGCCGAAGGGGCGGCGGCTCATGTACATCCACACGCTTCCCCAGCGCAAGCTGATGCTGAGCTTCAACAACGAGGGCGTGCCGCGCTGGGAGGACCGCGCGCTCCGTTACGGATGGCCGCTCGCGGTGCGGTTCGTCCAGCGCGCGCTCGCCATTCGTCCGGGGATCGAGGTCGAGGACGAGGCGGCGGTCTGGCGCGAGCTCGACTTCGTGGCGGATCTGCTCTCCGACGGCCGTCCGCACCTGTGCGGCGAGCGCTTCGGCGCGGCCGACCTGACCTTCGCGGCGCTGTCCGCCGCGGTCGTCGTCCCACCTTTGTACGGCACCCCGCTCCCACAGCCCGACCTCATGCCGCCCGACACGGCAGCCCTCGTCGAGCGCGCACGCGAGCACCCCGCCGGGCGCTACGCGCTGGCGCTCTTCGCGGAGCGCCGGCGGGAGCGCGTAGCCTGGGAGCGCGCATGAGCGTCCCCGGATCCCAGTCGGCGACGTGCGATAGCTGCGGCACGCAGAATCCGGCCGACTCCCGATTCTGCGGCTCGTGCGGCGCGGGCCTCGAGCGAGTACAGCGCTGCTCGAGCTGCGGCGCCGAGAATCCCGCCGGCCAGCGCTTCTGCAACTCATGCGGGCAGCAGCTCGTGGAGGCACCACCGGCCGAGGCAGAGGCCCCCGCCGAAGCGGAGCCGCTCGACGGCGAGCGCAAGCAGGTGACCGTCCTGTTCGCCGACGTCATGGGCTCGATGGACATGGCCGAGCAGACCGACCCCGAGGAGTGGCGCCAGATCATGCAGCGCTTCTTCTCGCTGCTCTCCGACGGCGTGCGGCGGTTCGAGGGCACCGTGGACAAGTTCACCGGCGACGGGATCATGGCCCTGTTCGGGGCCCCGATCGCGCACGAGGACCACGCTCCCCGGGCCTGCTTCGCGGCGCTTCACATCGGCGAGCTCGTCTCCGAGTACGCGGGCGAGCTTCGCCGCGCCAAGGGGCTCAGCTTCTCGGTCAGAATCGGGATCAACTCGGGCGAGGTGGTCGCCGGCGCGATCGGAGAGGATCATCAGCCCGAGTACACCGCCGTCGGCCACACGGTCGGCCTGGCGCAACGCATGGAGGCGCTGGCGGAGCCCGGCAAGGCCTACCTCACCGAGCACGCCGCAGACCTCGCCCGCGGCTACCTGGAGCTGAAGGACCTGGGTGAGTTCGAGGTCAAGGGGGCGAGCCGCCCGATCAAGGTCTTCGAGCTGATCGGGGTGGGCTCGGCGCGATCCCGACTGGACCTCTCCCGAGAGCGTGGGCTCAGCCGGTTCGTCGGCCGGGCGGAGGAGATGGAGGTCCTCGAGGAAGCGCTCGAGCGGGCCGAAGAGGGGCGTGGCGGTGTGATCGGCGTGGTCGCCGAGCCCGGTGTCGGCAAGAGCCGCCTGTGCCACGAGTTCACGGAGCGATGCAGGGCGCGTGGACTCGAGGTCTACGAGGCCCAGGCTCAGGCTCATGGCCAGGCGATCCCGTTCCTGCCGGTGTTGCAGATGCTGCGCGGGTACTTCGGGATCGAGGACCACGACACAGAAAGGGTGGCGCGCGAGAAGATCGCCGGCCGGCTGCTGCTCCTGGATCCCGACTTCGCGGACGACCTGCCG
The DNA here is from genome assembly GCA_038040415.1 of Actinomycetota bacterium. GTDB lineage: Bacteria > Actinomycetota > Thermoleophilia > Solirubrobacterales > 70-9 > AC-56. The sequence continues at coordinate 29 of JBBPIK010000044.1, read as the reverse complement.
CTCGTCTTCGACTTTCTCGCCGTGCCCGA
>JBBPIK010000121.1:0-4449 GCA_038040415.1 Actinomycetota bacterium | reverse complement strand
CCCTGGTGGATCAGCTGGTAGAAGGAGTGCTGGCCGTTGGTCCCGGGCTCACCCCACCAAACGGCGCCGGTCTCGTAGTCCACCGCCCGACCGTCGACCGTCACGTGCTTGCCGTTGGACTCCATCGTCAGCTGCTGGAGATAGGCGGGGAAGCGGTGCAGGTACTGGTCGTAGGGCAGGACGGCGATCGTCTGAGCGCCGAAGAAGTCCCCGTGCCAAACCGCTAGGAGCCCCAGCAGCGCCGGCAGGTTGCGCTCGAGCGGCGCCTGAAGAAAGTGCTCGTCCATGGCGTGGAAGCCGGCGAGCATCTCCCCGAACCGTTCAGGCCCGATCGCCAGCATCGTCGACAGCCCGATGGCCGAGCCCATCGAATAGCGCCCGCCGACCCAGTCCCAAAAGCCGAACATGTTGCCGGGGTCGATGCCGAACTCCGAGACCCCCTCGGCATTGGTGGAGACGGCGACGAAGTGCTTCGCGGTCGCGGCCTCGTCCCCGAGCGCGCTCAGAAGCCACTCGCGCGCCGTGCGGGCGTTGGTCATCGTCTCCAGGGTGGTGAAGGTCTTCGAGCAGACGACGAACAGCGTCTCCGCGGGATCGAGGTCGCGGGTCGCCTCGACGAAGTCGGTGCCGTCGACGTTGGAGACGAAGCGCACGGCCAACTCGCGCGCCGAGTAATGGCGCAGCGCCTCGTACGCCATCACCGGCCCCAGGTCCGAGCCGCCGATCCCGATGTTGACCACGTTGCGGATCGGCCGGCCGGTGTGGCCGCGCCACTCGCCGCCTCGCACCCGCTCGCAAAACTCGGCCATCCGGTCGAGCACACGGTGGACCTCCCTGACCACGTCCACCCCGTCGACGATCAGCGAGCGATCGCGCGGCATTCGCAGCGCCACGTGCAGGACCGGGCGCCGCTCGGACACGTTGATCGGCTCGCCGCGGAACATCGCCTCGCGGCGCTCGGGCACGCCGGACTCCTCCGCCAGCCCGACCAGCAGCCGCAGCGTCTCGTCCGTGACGCGGTTCTTCGAGTAGTCGAGGTAAAGGCCGGCGCCCTCGGCGCTCATCCGCTCACCGCGATCGGGATCCTCGGCGAACAGCTTGCGTAGGTGCAGCCCCCGGGCTTCGTCCAGGTGGCGCTCCAGCGCGATCCACGCGGCGCGTTCGGTGAGCGGGGTGATCGTGGCGGCCACGGCGACCTCCCAGCTCTAGGCCGTTCGGGCCGGCTTGACGGAGACCTCGCGAGCGGCGGCTCGGTCCAGGATCAGCTCCAGCGCCGCGCCGGCGAGCAGGCTGGCGGGCACGCCCGGATCGGGACCGGAGAGGGCGCCCGCCGCGGCGCCCGCCTTGCCCTCGCCGACCGCCAGCACCACGGTCGAGCGGGCTGCCCGCAGCACGTCGAGCGTCAGGCTCACCCGGTCGGGCGGCGGCTTGGGCGCGTCGTGCACCGCAACGCATACCTCCCCCCTGGCGTCCAGCGCCGGGGCGTGGGGGAAGAGCGAGGCCACGTGGCCGTCCTCGCCGAGGCCAAGGAGCGCGAGATCGAGCTCGGGCGCGCCGTCCGGCCCCGCCGGAACGCGCCGCCGGATCGCGCTCGCGTAGGCGCTCGCGGCCTCCTCCGCCGAACCGCCGGTGGGAACGGCGTGGGCGTGTGCCCCGCCCTGGAGCAGCGTCTCGGCCACCAATCGGTAGTTCGACTCCGGGTCGTCGGGCGGCACCAGGCGCTCGTCGCCCAGCCACAGCTCGACACCCTCCCAGTCGTCCACCAGGGCGGCCAGCCGCTCGTATGAAGCGCGAGGCGTGGTGCCGCCGGCCAGGGACAGGTGCACGGTGCGGCCCGGTCGGCGCCCGGCGGCGATCGCGTCGGCCAGCCGCTCGGCCGCCAGGTTCGTCGCCTCGGCCGCGCTGTCGGTGACCGTCACCTGGGCCACGGCGTCATTTCGCTGCCTTCTCGACGTGGCCGCCGAACTGCTCGCGCATCGCCGAGAGCACCTTGTCGGCGAAGTCGTCAAGGCCACGGGAGGCAAACCGGGAGTAGAGCGCCATGCTCAGCACCGGCGCCGGAACGCCCTCCTCGATCGCCGCGATCGACGTCCAGCGCCCCTCGCCCGAGTCCGAGACGCGCCCGGCGTAGCCGGAGAGGTCCGGCGATTCATGAAGCGCCTGGGCGGTCAGGTCCAGAAGCCAGGAGCCGATCACGCTGCCCCTTCGCCAAAGCTCCGTGACCTCGGGGATATCGACCTCGTACTGGTAGTACTCGGGATGCTCCAGCGGGGCAGTCTCGGCGTCCGCCTCCCGCTCGGCCATGCCGGCGTTGGCGTTCTGGAGGATGTTCAGCCCCTCGGCGTACGCGGCCATCACCCCGTACTCGATTCCGTTGTGGACCATCTTCACGAAGTGCCCGGCCCCGCTCGGCCCGCAGTGGAGGTAGCCGTGCTCTGCCTGCGTCGGCTCGCGTTCGCGGCCGGGCGTGCGGGCCGCCGAGTCGACGCCCGGGGCAAGCGAGGCGAAGATCGGCTCCAGCCGGCTCACGGCCTCGTCGGGCCCGCCGATCATCAGGCAGTAACCGCGCTCGAGTCCCCAGACTCCACCGCTGGTGCCGGCGTCGACGTAGTCGAGGTCGTGCTCGGCCAGGCGCGCCGAGCGACGCAGGTCGTCCCGGTAGTAGGAGTTGCCGCCGTCGATCACCGCGTCGCCGGCCTCGAGCAGCGGGACCAGCGAGTCGAGCGTCTGGTCGACCACAGCGGCAGGCACCATCAGCCACACGGCCCGCGGCGGCTCGAGCTTGCCGACCAGGTCCTTCATGGAGTCCGCGCCCACGGCGCCCTCGCCCGCGAGCCGCTGCACGGCATCGGCATCGAGGTCGAAGACCACGCACTCGTGATCCGCGCGCACGAGGCGGCGGACCATGTTGGCGCCCATGCGCCCCAGTCCGATCATTCCTAGTTGCATTGCCAGGCTCCTTTCTGGGGATCAGGGCGGCGGATCGGGCCCCTGCCCCAAGCGCTCACCCCGCGGCGGCGAGCTTGCGGCTCTTCGCCTCGATCGACTCCATCAGCTCGCTCCAGGACGCATCGAACGCCTCGGCGCCTTCGCGCTGAAGGCGCGCCGCCAGCTCGGCCACGTCGACGCCAGTGGCCCTGAACTCAGCCAGCACCTGCTCGGCGTCGCCGCCGTCGGCCGGCATCGGCTCACCGACCTCCCCGTGCTCGGAGAAGGCGAGCAGGGTCTTGTCGGGCATCGTGTTGACGGTGAAGGGGGCCGCCAGCGCCTCGACGTAGAGCGTTTCGGGCGCCTCGGGGTCCTTGGTGCCCGTGCTGGCCCAGAGCAGGCGCTGGGGTCGGGCGCCCTCGTTGGCAAGGCGCTGCCAGCGCTCGGAGTCGAGGAGCTCGCGATAGGCGCGATAGGCGAGCTTCGCAACCGCGATCCCGAGCCGGCTTCGCAGTTCCTGGGGCACCTGGTCCGCCACGGCCACGTCCCAGCGGCTGACGAAGAGCGACGCAACCGAGGGAACCGCTGGGTCGAGCCCCGCCTCGATCCGGCGCTCCACGCCGCGCATGTACGCCTCCGCCGCGCCCAAGTACTGGTCGGTCGAGAAGAGCAGCGTGACGTTGATCGGGATGCCCGCGAATATCGACTCCTCGATCGCCTCACGCCCCGCCTCGGTGCCGGGGATCTTGATGAAGATGTTGCAGGCCGCGCGGGAGTGAAGGTCGGCGACCTGGGCGATGGTCGCCTCGGCGTCGTCGGCGAGCAGCGGCGAGACCTCGAGCGAGACCCAGCCGTCGACGCCGTCGGTTCGCCGGTTGATCGGCTCGAACATCCGCGCCGCCTCGCGCAGGTCGGTCAGCGCCAGCTCGAAGAAGCTCTGTTCGGGCTCCAGGCCGCGCTCGTGGAGCTCGACGATCTGCTCGTCATAGGAGCCGCCCTGGCTGATCGCCTTGTCGAAGATGGTCGGGTTGGAGGTCAGCCCGGTGATCGAGAGCTCGTCGATGTAGCGCTGAAGCGTGCCGTCTTGCAGCATCATGCGTGTGATGTTGTCGAGCCACATGCTCTGGCCCAGCTCGTGCAGCGACTGGGTGGGCTTCATGCCAGAAGCTCCCGCGCCGCCTCTGCGACCCGCTGCGGCGTGAAGCCGAAGCTTCGCTGCACCTCCTTCAGCGGCGCCGAGGCGCCGAAGGTGTGCATGCCGACGATCTGCCCGCGCGGTCCCACGTAGCGGTCCCACCCCAGCGTCGATGCCTGCTCCACCGCAACCCGCGCCTGCACGGCCTCCGGCAGGACGCTCTCGCGATACTCGTCCGGCTGGAGGTCGAACAGGTACCAGGAGGGCAAGCTGACCACGCGCGCTCGCACGCCGCCGGAGCGCAGTTCCTCATACGCGTCGACCGCCAGCGACACCTCGCTGCCGGTCGCGATCAGGATCAGCTCGGGATCGCCGTCGGAGTCGGC
>JBBPIK010000164.1:0-1521 GCA_038040415.1 Actinomycetota bacterium | reverse complement strand
ATCATCCAGGCCGTGCCGGAGATCACGAGCGTGGTGGATGTGACCGACCATCAGACCGGCACGAACCCCTACTTCGAGGCCGCCAAGAAGTAGGCGCGGCCAACGCCCCCGGCGCGGCTACCATCCGCCGCGCATGGACCTTCCCCAGGAGCAGGTCTCGATCGACACCGACCGTTACCGCACCGAGGGCGCACTCACGCTACCGAGCGAAGGCCCTCGTCTACGGCATCGCCGTCAGCGCGGAACGCGTGGGAGAGCAGCCGCGCGTCGTCGGCGCGGCTCTTGTCGGCCAGGTAGCGCATCGTCGTACCGCTGGTTCTGCACCCACGCAGCCCGGCCAACCTTAGTATGGGGAGTCTCTATCGAAGGGTCGACGGCAACACCGACATAGACGAGGAGAGAAGGCATGGCGACGATCATTTGCGTGCTCTACGACGACCCCGAGGACGGATACCCGACGTCGTACGCGCGGGGCGAGGTTCCCACGATCGAGCGGTACCACGGCGGCATGACCACCCCGACGCCGGAGCGGATCGACTTCACGCCGGGCGAGCTCCTGGGAAGCGTGTCGGGCGAGCTGGGGCTCCGGAAGTTCGTGGAGGAGCGGGGACACCGGCTGGTCGTTACCTCCGACAAGGAGGGCCCCGACTCGGTCCTCGAGCGAGAGCTCTCGGAGGCCGAGATCGTGATCTCACAGCCGTTCTGGCCCGCGTACCTCACCGCGGAGCGGATCGCCAAGGCCCCGAACCTGAAGCTGGCGGTGACCGCAGGGATCGGCTCGGATCACGTCGACATCGACGCCGCGATCGAGCACGACGTCACGGTTGCCGAGGTGACCTACTCCAACAGCATCAGCGTGTCCGAGCACGTGGTGATGATGATCCTCGCCCTGGTGCGCAACTACATTCCGTCCTACCAGACGGTGGTCGAGGGCGGCTGGAACATCGCCGACTGCGTGTCGCGGGCCTACGACCTGGAGGGCATGCAGGTCGGCACGGTCGGGGCCGGGCGGATCGGCTCCGCGGTGCTGCGGCGGCTCAAGCCGTTCGAGGTCGGGCTGCACTACACCGACCGCCACCGCCTCGCGGACGAGGTCGAGGAGGAGCTGGGGGCGACCTTCCACGCGGACGTCGCGGAGATGGTGGGGGTGTGTGACGTGGTGACGATCAACGCGCCCCTGCATCCCGAGACCGAGAGCCTCTTCGACGACGAGCTCATCGGCAAGATGAGGTACGGCGCGTACCTGGTGAACACCGCGCGCGGCAAGATCTGCAGTCGCGACGCGGTGGTGCGCGCGCTCGAGAGCGGTCAGCTCGCCGGCTATGCGGGCGATGTCTGGTTCCCCCAGCCCGCTCCGGAGGACCATCCGTGGCGGACGATGCCCCACCACGGCATGACCCCGCACACCTCCGGCACGACGCTGTCGGCCCAGGCGCGCTACGCGGCCGGAGTCCGCGAGATCCTCGAGTGCTGGTTCGACGGCCGCCCGATCCGCGAGGAGTACCTGATCGTCCAGGCCGG